>CAZLPR010000023.1:0-11019 GCA_964561415.1 uncultured Dechloromonas sp.
GACGCGCGACGGCACCAGGTAATCGCGCGCGCCTTCCGGGGTCGACTTGGTCAGCATCGGGGTTTCGATGTCGATGAAGCCATGGTCGTCGAGGAAGCGGCGGAAGGCACGGGCGGTCTTGTAGCGCAACATCAGGTTGTTCTGCATCTGCGGGCGGCGCAGGTCGATGACGCGATGCAATAGACGGACGTTTTCGGAAAGATTGTCTTCGTCGAGCTGGAACGGCGGCGTGACGGCTGGGTTGAGGACTTCGATGGCGTGGCAGAGGATTTCGATTTCGCCAGACGCCAGGTTGGCATTGGTCGTGCCCGCTGGGCGTGGGCGAACCTTGCCGGTGATTTTCAGGCAGAACTCGTTACGGACTGATTCGGCAATCGCGAAGGAGTCGGCGCGGTCCGGGTCGCAAACGATCTGGGCTAGGCCTTCGCGGTCGCGCAAATCGATAAAAATCACCCCGCCGTGGTCGCGACGGCGGTGCGCCCAGCCGCACAGGGTAACGATTTGCCCGTCGAGGGCTGCATTGAGTTGTCCGCAGTAATGAGTACGCATGAAGCTTTCCAGTTGATTCAGGTATTGGGAACGACGCGATGGTGTCGTGGTGGTGCGACGACGCCCATCGAGATAATGTATTTGAGTGCTGCGTCGACTGTCATGTCGAGTTCGATCACTTCACTGGCCGGCATCATCAGAAAAAAGCCGGAAGTCGGGTTGGGGGTGGTCGGGACGTAGACGCTGACGTAATTACCGGTCAGGTGATTGACCAGGTCGCCGCCCGGTTGGCCGGTCATGAAGGCGATGGTCCAGCTGCCCTGGCGCGGGTATTGGATGAGCAGGGCTTTACGAAAGGCGTTGCCGTTTGGGGCGAATAAGGTGTCCGAGACTTGCTTGACGCTTTTGTAGACGGAGTTGACGACGGGGATTCTCGAGAGCAGCTTATCCCACCAGCCCATGAGCTTTTGCCCAATAAAGTTGGCGGCGAGCAAGCCGGTGAGAAAAATCATCAGTAGCGTCAAAACCGTACCGGCACCCGGAATGGCAAAGCCAAACAGCGCTTCTGGATGAATGTTCGTTGGCAACAGGCGTAGCGATTGGTCGAGCGCACTAATAATGGTCGACAGCACCCAGCCGGTGATGACCAAGGGCACCCAGATGAGTAGCCCGGTAATGAAATAGCGTTTGATTAGTTGGCCGCGCACGGAGTGCATGCTCCAGAACCGCCCTGACAAGGCGGGGTGCTTTCAGTTTTGGCGGCCGGTTTGTTGCCGCCCTTGAAGTCGGTGGCATACCAGCCGCTTCCCTTGAGCTGGAAACCGGCAGCGGACAGTAATTTGGTGTAACTTTCCTTGCCGCATTCCGGGCAGGTGGTCAGCTGCGGATCACTGATCTTGCGCAGGTGCTCCTTTTGGTAGCCGCAGGAGTCACAGCGATACTCGTAGATAGGCATGAGAATCCTTGAAAACCTTGAATTATAACTGAGAGATTGAGACCCTTATATCGTGCTGGATTGCAATGTTTCAAGCAATCAGCCCGAGATAGCGGTTGGTCAATTGCGGACCCCAGAAAAGGGCGATGCCCCCGGCTGCTGCGAGGTAGGGGCCGAAGGGAATCGGTATGTTACGGCCACGGCGCGCGACAAGAATCAGCGTGATGCCAACAACGGCACCAACGATGGATGAGAGCAGAATGATTGCCGGTAACATTTGCCAGCCGAGCCAAGCGCCCAGGGCGGCGAGGAGCTTGAAGTCGCCATAACCCATACCTTCCTTGCCGGTCGCTAGTTTGAACAGCCAGAAGACAGTCCATAGCGCAAGGTAGCCGGCCATTGCACCGACGATGGCTACCGGTAGATCAACATAGGTATGGTTCAGGTTGAAGAGAATGCCCAGCCAAAGTAGCGGCAGCGTGATGCTGTCCGGTAGCAGTTGGGTATCGAAATCAATGGCGGCCAGCGCAATCAGTGACCAGATGAGCAATAAGGCGCCGGCTGTTTGTAGGGTCGGCCCGAAATGCCAGGCGGTGTAGGCGGAAAGCAGGCCGGTGAGGATTTCGATGATCGGGTAACGCGCCGGGATGGATGTGCCGCAGCCGGCGCATTTGCCTTTCAGTATCAGGTAACTAAGCACCGGGATGTTCTCTAGCGCGCTGATTTGGTGGCCGCAGGCCGGGCAGCGTGACCGAGGTTTGGACAGCGACAGGTGTGCTGCGGTCGACGCGGTTTCTCCCTGCAATTCTGCGCATTGGGCTTGCCACTCTTGTTCCATCATTTTTGGCAGGCGATGGATTACAACGTTAAGAAAGCTGCCGACACACAGGCCGAGTAGTCCGGCGAGGGCAGCCAGGCCGCCCAGCGATTCAGGAAGGATCAAACGACTGCTCCCAATTTGAAGATCGGCAAGTACATGGCAACGACCATGCCGCCAATCAGGGTGCCGAGGACAACCATGATGATCGGTTCCATCAGGCTGGACATGGCATCAACGGCATCATCAACTTCCGCCTCAAAAAAGTCGGCAACTTTGGATAGCATGGAATCCAATGCCCCGGACTCTTCGCCGATGGCGACCATCTGGGTCACCATATTGGGGAAGAGATTGACGTTTTGCATGGAGACGGTAAGGCTGGTGCCAGTTGAAACCTCGCTCTGGATTTGCTTGGTGGCGAGTTTGTAGACGTAGTTGCCGGCAGCGCCGCCGACCGAATCGAGCGATTCAACGAGCGGGACTCCCGCAGCAAACATGGTAGAGAGTGTGCGTGTCCAGCGGGCGATGACCGATTTGCGAATGATGTCACCGAAAACTGGGACGCGGAGTAGCAAGCGGTCCATTGCGATCTGGATCTTTTCCGAGCGCTTCCAGCTTTCAAAAAATGCATAGAAACCGCCGCCGATAATGCTGAAAATAGCCCACCAGTAGGCGACGAAGAAGTCTGATATCGCCATGACGATCAGTGTTGGTGCCGGCAAGTCAGCGCCAAAGCTTTTGAAGACCTCCTTGAAGGCTGGGATCACAAAAATCATGATCACGGCGGTGATGACGAAGGCGACAACAAGAATGGAGATCGGGTAGAACATGGCTGACTTGATCTTGCTCTTGATGGCGATAATCTTTTCTTTATAGGTTGCCAGTCGATCCAGCAAAGTGTCGAGAATGCCGGCCTGCTCGCCTGCTGAAACCAAGTTGCAATAAAGCGCATCAAATTGTAGCGGGAACTTGCGAAATGCTTGGGATAGCGAACTACCGGTTTCGACGTCGGCCTTGATGTCGAGCAATAGTTTGCCGACGGCCGGGTTGGAGTGGCCGCGGCCCACGATGTCGAATGCCTGCAGCAGCGGCACGCCGGATTTCATCATGGTCGCCAGTTGACGAGTGAAGAGGGCGATATCCTTTTCAGTGATCCGGCTACCACTCTTGAAACGGACTTTCTTGACCTTGGTATGGGTAATACCCTGACGGCGGATCTTGGCTTGTACCACGGACTCGCTGGCGGCACGCATTTCGCCGTGGACCTGTTTGCCATCCTTGTTCCTGCCTTCCCAAAGGAAAGTTGTTTCCTTGATAGCCGAGGCTCTTGATTTTGCGGCAGTCGCCATATTTTTTCCTCGATTAAAGGTTGGTCGTGCTCAATACTTCATCAAGCGAGGTTACGCCTTGTTTAACTTTAAGCAATCCGGATTCACGCAGATCCTTGACGCCCTCCTCTTTCGCCAGAAGCGTCAGGTCAAGTGCGTTGGCGCCACTCATGATTAAACGCTGCATGGTTTCTGAAACAGGCATTACCTGATAAATACCGACTCGGCCTTTGTAGCCTGACCCCTTGCAGCGCTCACAGCCACCCGGACCATAAAGTATCCATGAGCCATCCAGCTCTTCTTCTTTATAGCCGGCATCGAGCAGTGCCTGGTTGGGTACGCTGATTGGCTTTTTGCAATTGCATAAGCGACGTGCCAGTCGCTGAGCTGTGATGAGCAGAATGCTGGAAGCAATATTGAAGGTCGGAACACCCATATTCATCAGGCGGGTCAGTGTTTGCGGTGCATCGTTGGTATGTAGTGTCGAAAGCACCATATGGCCGGTTTGGGCCGCCTTGATGGCAATTTCCGCCGTTTCCAGATCGCGGATTTCACCGACCATGATGACGTCTGGATCCTGGCGGAGAAAGGCTTTCAGGGCGACCGGAAAGGTCAGGCCTGCCTTGTCGTCGATGTTGACCTGATTCACTCCTGGCAGATTGATTTCGGCCGGGTCTTCAGCGGTTGAAATATTGACGCCATCCTTGTTCAGAATGTTCAGGCAGGTGTAAAGCGAAACGGTTTTGCCGGAGCCGGTCGGGCCGGTCACCAAAACCATGCCATAAGGGCGGTTGACCGCATCAAGGAGAGCGGCTTTCTGTTCTGGTTCATAACCTAGCGCTTCAATACCGAGTGTGGCAGAAGTTGGGTCAAGAATACGCAGCACAATTTTTTCGCCCTGCAGGGTCGGCAGCGTGCTGACACGGAAATCGATGGCGCGATTTTTGGATAGTATCAGTCGCATCCGTCCATCTTGTGGGACGCGTTTTTCAGCGATGTTCAGGCGGGAAATGACCTTGATACGAGAGGCAATTTTTTCCTTGATGGCCGGCGGTGGAGTGGCGATTTCACGCAAAATGCCATCCACCCGGAAGCGGATGCGGTAAAACTTTTCATAAGGTTCGAAGTGAATGTCGGAAGCGCCATCGTTAATCGCATCGAGCAACATTTTTTGAATGAATTTGACGACAGGGGCGTCGTCAATATCCTGACCCGTCGCTTCGTCTGCGACGGTCGCCGCATCTTCGTCGAGAAAGTCGAGGTTGATGTCATCGCTCGATAGGTTTTTCAGGGCATCGCTGGCTGATTCGGAATATTTGGCGACCAGCGGTGCCAGTTTCGAGTGTTCAACGACAATCGGGTCGACGGTGAGACCCGTCTGAAAACGGATTTCGTCAAGCGCACGCAGATTGGTTGGGTCGGCGATGGCGACCGAGAGGCGGTTGCCGCGCTTGTTAAGCGGGATCACCTTGTGGGTTGCAATCAGCTTGCGGTCAATTGCATTTTCAGGGATGTGGGCTTCATCGAAGGCTGCAAGGTCAAGCAGTGGGTAACCAAAAGTATCCGCGATAAAGCGTGCAATGGTGACTGCGGACGCCTTTTGGCTGAGGATGATTTGCTCAATCAGGGAAATTTTGGCGCTGCTGGCTTGGGAGAGCAGCTGCTCGGCCTCCACCTCCTTGAGCTGCCCGGCTTGAACAAGGGCGCGAGCCAGTCCGCTAAGTGGAGGGTTTTGTGGGGTCGCTGCCATTAATGTGTCGTCAAATGCCGATTAGGTCGTTTGATGATGCTACGCAGGCGCCGGTTTGTAAAGGCAGTCACCCGTCTCAGGCGGGTGGCGGTCGGTAAATGCGGACGTTGATTACACTACGTTCACGGGTCTGCAGAATTTCGACTGGCACGCCATTCAATTTGATACTCAGTCCCGCTTCAGGAATGTCCTGAAAGTGCTCAAGAATCAGTCCGTTCAGTGTTTTTGGGCCATCGAGCGGAAAATCGAGGCCGAGCATGCGGTTAATGTCGCGCAGGGAGCGAGAGCCTTCGACGATGGCCTCGCCTTCGGGTGACCAATTGAGCTTATGACCCAGGCCGGGTAATGAGGTGGTGAAGTCGCCGACAAACTCTTCAATGATGTCTTCCAGCGTCAATAGGCCAAGAATTTCACCGTATTCATCAACAATAAAACCGATTCTCTGCCGGTTTTCCTGAAAAAAAGCAAGTTGCGAAAAAACGGGTGTGCCGGCCGGAATGTAGTAGGGCGCCTGAAGTTGTGAGACGAGCGCGTCTTTGTCAAACTCAGGGTCGCCGATGCTGGCGAGCAGGCGGCGGACGGGTAAAACACCGACCAGTTGGTCGAGTGATTCACGGCATGTAGGTAGGCGACTGTGGTGGCTGGTTGCCAGTTGGGTGCGGACTTCTTCCCAGGGAAGGTCGAGGTCGAGAATCTCGATATTGCCGCGCGGCGTCATCACGTCTTCGACGGTGATGTTGTTGAGGTCAAAAAGGCTGGAGAGGATGGCGTGGTGTTTTTTGGGAATCAGGTTTGATGATTCAAGAACAAGGCTACGCAGCTCCTCCGGTGACAGCCGACTGCTTTGGTCTGATGGTTTCGGCCTCAGTCGTAGCAGGTGAAGCAAGCCGCTGGCGAAGAGGTTGATGAACCAGACTGCCGGGTAGGCGAGGCGAAGCAGTGGGGTGAGAATGTGACCAAGGAAAAGTGCGATGCGGTCGGCGTGAGTGGCACCAATAATTTTCGGGGTAATCTCAGCGAAAACGAGAATGGCGAAGGTGATGAGCAGCGTACTGGCGCCAAGAGCCCATTTTTCGTCACCAAACAGTTCGATGGCAATGACGCTGACGAGCATGGCGGCAGCCGAATTGACCAGGTTGTTGCCAAGCAGAATGACGCCAAGCATTTTGTCGGTACTGTTGAGTAGCGCCAATGCTTTTTGCGCCCCATGATGGCCCGATTGGGCGAGGTGACGCAGACGGAATCGGTTGCTGGCCATCATTGCCGTCTCACTTAGTGAGAAGAAGCCAGATATTGCCAGCAGTACAATCAGTGTTATCAGCAATGCCGATATGGGAATTTCATCCACGAATTACAGGCGTCCGAGAATGACTTCGCCAACGAAGCGGCTACCGATATAGGCCAGGATCAATAAGGCGAATCCGGCCAGTGTCCAGCGCAAGGCTCGCTTGCCGCGCCAGCCCCAGGCATGGCGACCGATTAGCAATGTGGCGAAAATTCCCCATGAGGCAAAAGCGAACAAGGTTTTGTGGTCTATGGTGAGCGGCTTGCCGAACAGGGCTTCCGAGAAGAACACGCCGCTGCCGACCGTCAGCGTCAGCAGGATAAAGCCGACCAGCAGCATGCGGAAGAGGAGTGATTCCATCGTTAGTAGTGGTGGTAGGCTGTTCAAGCGTAATTTTAATGAGTGTTTGTGCAGGGCACTTTCGGTAAAGCCCATAAAAATAGCGTGCAGTGCCGATAGGGTCAGCAGGCTGTAGGCGAGCATGGCGGCGAGAAAGTGCAGTTTGAAGCCGGTGGCGCTGGCGTGGGCGACCAAGTGGACCTGTGGAAACAGAACCGGCAAGATGGTGCATAGGGCGGCAAGCGGCAGGACCATTGGCTGCATGCCTTCCATTCGCGACATGAAACTTTCCAGCCAGTAAATAAGGACGGCCAGCCACATCATTAGTGATAAGGCAAAACTGAACGAAAAGCGCATGCCTTCGGTGGAGAATAGCGCAATGTAGAGGCCGCTGGCGTGAATGATCAGCGCTGCCGCGATGGCGCTACGCTCCCATTTTTCCATGGGGCAGGCGACGCACTGGGTTTCACTGGCGCGCCAACGGGTGTTCCAGAAATGGAAGCCGAGTGCACCATATAAGAGGGCGGCGAGAATGTGCGGCAGAAGCTGAATTACAATGTCGACCATCCTTAGATTCTACTAGAAGCCCAACTGACATGCTCGATAACCTGACCAATCGCCTTGCCCGCGTCATGAAGACGCTAAAGGGCGAAGCTCGCCTGACTGAATCCAATATTGCCGATGCGCTGCGCGAAGTCCGCATGGCACTGCTGGAGGCCGATGTGGCGCTACCGGTGGTCAAGGATTTTATTGCCGCCGTGAAGGAAAAAGCCGTCGGCGAAGAGGTGCTTGGTTCGCTTAGCCCAGGTCAGGCACTGGTCGGCGTGGTGCACAAGGAGTTGGCGAAAATCATGGGCGATGCCCATGAAGGGATCAATTTCAACACCCAGCCGCCAGCAATTATTTTGATGGCAGGTTTGCAGGGGGCTGGCAAAACGACGACGGTCGGCAAGCTCGGCAAGTTTCTGAAAGAAAACCACAAGAAAAAAGTGTTGGTTGTTTCCTGTGACGTTTATCGGCCAGCAGCTATTGAGCAGTTGAAGTCGGTCGCCGGGCAGGCCGGGGTCGATTTCTTCCCATCGACGGGCGGCGAAAAGCCAGAGGCGATTGCGCTGGCGGCGGTGGATTGGGCCAAGCGGCACTATCACGATGTGTTGCTGGTCGATACGGCGGGGCGTCTTGCGGTCGACGAAGAAATGATGGCTGAAATCAAGCGTCTGCATGCGGCGATCGACCCGATTGAAACGCTGTTCGTAGTCGACGCCATGTTGGGGCAGGATGCCGTCAATACCGCGAAAGCCTTCAATGAGGCATTGCCTCTAACCGGTGTTGTGCTGACCAAGCTGGATGGCGATGCGCGGGGCGGTGCTGCATTGTCGGTGCGGCATGTGACGGGTAAGCCGATCAAGTTCGCTGGTGTGGGTGAAAAACTGTCCGGGTTGGAGGCGTTCCATCCCGAGCGGATGGCTTCGCGTATTCTCGGTATGGGCGATGTGTTGTCGCTGATTGAAGACGCACGCAAAGGGTTGGATGAAGAAAAAGCGGTGGCTTTTGCCAAGAAGCTGAAATCCGGCAAGGGTTTTGATCTGAGCGACTTCAAGGAGCAAATCGCCCAGATGCGGAATATGGGTGGGCTTTCTGCGCTGATGGATAAAATGCCGGCACAAATCGCTCAGGCGGCAGGAAGTTTGCCGGCCGGAGCCGAGAACAAGATGATCGGCCGCGTCGAGGGCATCATCAATTCAATGACGCCGACTGAGCGGGCTAAACCCGAATTGATCAAGGCGAGCCGGAAACGGCGCATCGCGATGGGCGCAGGGGTGCAGGTGCAGGACGTTAATCGTTTGCTCAGCCAGTTTGAGCAAACTCAAAAGATGATGAAACAGTTTTCCAAAGGCGGCATCGGCAAACTGATGCGTGGCATGAAGGGAATGATTCCGGGCATGGGACGCTAAAAAGCGTCGTTGTTTAGCGCCCGGCCTGACTGAGCCGGGTGGTTTTTTCGTAAGCCCACTGATTCTGCCAGGCAGCGCGCACCATGTTGGGGTACTCAGCCTTGCCCAGGCTGCCGTTGTAGCGGCCCAGGGCGCGGAAAATATCCCCTTTTTCGATATCGAGATAGTGACGCAGAATCGTGCAGCCATAACGCAGGCTGGTGCGGAGGTCGAAGAGGCTGTCTTCCGGTTGACCGATTAATTTGACCCAAAATGGCATGACCTGCATGTAGCCGCGAGCGCCGGCTGACGAGACGGCATATTTGCGAAAGCCCGATTCAACCTGCATCAGGCCGAGTACCAGTTGCGGGTCGAGTCCGGCCCGGGTGGCTTCGTAATGGATGCTGCGTAGCAGGTCGATCCGGTATCCGCGGCTGGGAATGCGTTTCTCCAGGCGGCGCGACATTTCAGTCAACCATTCGACGGCCTCCATCGAACTGTGGAATGAGCTGACCGATGGGCGAGAGTCTGAAACGGCTTTGTGTAGCGCCCCACGGACACTGGCCGAAAGCGGTTCATATTGTTGCGCGCCGGCAAACACTGCCGACGCGCTTGACAGGAAAATACCGGCAATCAGCCGGCGCACAGTTTCCCTTTAATGTTGCTGACGATTTCACTTTGCAGCAGCAAAGTAGCTTCGGCATCCAGGCGGCCCTTGTATTCAACCTGGCCCTCCTTCAGACCGCGCTCGCCAATGACCACGCGATGCGGGATGCCGATCAGTTCCATGTCGGCAAACATGACGCCCGGGCGTTCATTGCGATCATCGAGAATGACATCGACGCCCGCTGCTTTTAGATCGGCGTAAAGCTGATCGGCGGCGGTCTTGACCGCATCGCTTTTGTGGTAACCCATGGGCACGATGCAGACTTCAAACGGCGCAATGGCTGCAGGTAGGACGATTCCCTTTTCATCGTTACCCTGCTCAATGGCAGAGCCGACGATGCGCGAGACGCCAATGCCATAACAGCCCATTTCCATGATCTGGCTTTTGCCCGTTTCGTCGAGGTAGGCACAGTTAAGCGCTTGGGCATATTTTTGACGGAGCTGGAAAATGTGACCAACCTCGATGCCGCGACAGATTTCGAGTTCGCCGTTGCCGTCCGGCGATGGGTCGCCCGCCACTACATTGCGCAGATCGGCGATTTCCGGCTCCGGCAGGTCTCGGCCAAAGTTGACGCTTGTCAGATGAAAGCCGGCTTCATTGGCGCCGCAGACAAAGTCGCTCATGGCGGCCACCGTGCGGTCAGCAAAAATGGTCACTTTTTTGCGGTCGACCGCAACCGGCCCGATGTAGCCCGGTTTGCAGCCTAAATAGGCTTCGACTTCACCTTCGGTGGCGAAACGAAATGGTGTGATTGCGGCGATCTTGCCGGCCTTGATTTCGTTCAATTCATGGTCACCGCGAAGCAAAAGCAGGGCAAAGGTTTTGCTGCCATCTTCCTTCTCGCTGAAAACCGCAATGGCCTTGACGATTTTTTCCAGTGGCACACCCAGGTATTCAGCCACATCGACACAAGCCATCTTGCCCGGGGTTGCTACCTTCTCCATTACTTTGGTGGCATTGGTTCGCGGAGCGGATGGCGCAACAGCCTCGGCCAGTTCAACGTTGGCGGCATAGTCGGAGGCTGGGCAAAAGGCAATGTCGTCCTCGCCCGAGTCGGCCAGGACATGGAATTCATGCGAGCCAGTGCCGCCGATGGATCCGGTATCTGCCGCAACCGCACGGAATTTCAAGCCAATGCGGCTGAAAATCTGACTGTAAGTGGCGTACATTTTTTTGTACTCGCGTTCCAGATCGGCGAATGATGAGTGAAATGAGTAGCCGTCCTTCATCAAAAATTCACGACCACGCATGACGCCGAAACGGGGGCGAATTTCATCGCGAAATTTTGTTTGGATTTGATACAAATGAATCGGGAGCTGCCGGTAACTTTTCACATCACGACGTACAACATCGGTAATCACCTCTTCGTGTGTCGGGCCGATGACGAATTCACGTTGGTGGCGATCTTTGAAACGCAACAACTCAGGTCCGTACTGCTCCCAGCGGCCGGACTCCTGCCAGAGCTCGGCTGGTTGA
>CAZLPR010000023.1:11029-13625 GCA_964561415.1 uncultured Dechloromonas sp.
GGCCGGCTGCGCGGCCGGCATTAGCAACTCCAGGGCGCCAGCGGCATTCATCTCTTCGCGGACAATGTTTTCAACCTTGCGCAAAACCCGCAGGCCAAGCGGCATCCAGGTATAAATGCCAGCGGCGGCACGCTTGATGAACCCGGCGCGTAGCATCAGTTTCTGACTGATCACTTCGGCGTCGCTCGGGGCTTCCTTTAAAGTGCTGAAAAAGAACTGCGATGTGCGCATGAGATGCTCTTGAATTCGTTACGAAAAGGTGATTTTACACGGAGCCCATGCTTTGCACGCAGGCTTGCTTTGTGAAAGAATCGGGGCAACTTTTAACTTTTGCAGGATTCTCATGCTCGACCGTGAAGGCTATCGCCCGAACGTCGGCATTATTCTTTGTAACGCCAAGAACGAAGTTTTCTGGGGTAAGCGCATACGGGAGCACTCCTGGCAGTTTCCACAAGGTGGTATCAAGCGTGGCGAAACGCCCGAAGATGCCATGTATCGTGAACTGTATGAAGAGGTCGGGCTGTTGCCTGAACACGTGCGTATTCTCGGACGAACCAAGGGCTGGTTGCGTTATGAAGTGCCGACACACTGGATTAAGCGCGAATGGCGCGGTTCTTATAAAGGACAGAAACAGATTTGGTTTTTGTTGCGCCTTGTTGGCCGCGACAATGATGTGAGTTTGCGTGCCACAAAGAAGCCGGAATTTGATGCTTGGCGCTGGCACGATTACTGGATTCCGCTGGACGCCGTGATTGAGTTCAAGCGCGGTGTCTATGAGCACGCCCTAAATGAATTGGTGCGTTTTGTCGATTTTGATCGACGGGGTAACGCAGCGAGACCTGAAGGCGTGTCTCCTGATGTGGATACGGTAGTGCCAGGCGAAAGGGGGCAGAATGTCGTTTCTCGGTAGGGTTGCGGCTATTTTCGCCGGTATCCTGGTCTTCAGTTGTGCGCTCGCTGATTTCGAAGAGGATTACGAAACTAAACAGTGGGAAGAAATCGCAGTTCAGCTGCCGGCTGCGCCAAGGAGCGAGACTTTGCAGCCGTTTTATGTGAGTGCCGCCAGTGATAATCAATTTTTAATCGATTTGGCGACGCTACGTGTCGATAAAGATGGCGTTGTGCGCTACGTGTTGTTGGTGCTGACACCGAATGGTGGACGAAATGCTACTTTTGAGGGTATACGCTGCGAAACACGTGAGCGCCGCATTTATGCTTCCGGGAGGCGAGATGGTTCGTGGTCCAAGTCGCGTAATAACGATTGGTCGCGTATCCAGGATGTTTACGCAAACCGGCATCATGCTGCACTTTTTCTAGAATACTTTTGCCCCGGCGGCATCATTGTTCGCAATGCGGCAGAGGCGCAGAATGCTTTGCGCCGTGGTGGGTATTCAGATAACAAGCCTTGGTGATTTTATGACGCTAGATCAAGCAATTGGCGAGTTCGATCATGCTTTACGCACGATCTCCGCCTCGGCACATAGCACTCGCCCTATTCCCGGTAGCGATTTGCCTGATATTGGGCTTGATCAAGCGCAAAAAGTGCACGTGGTTGGCTTGATGCGAGTCAATCATTGCGGTGAGATTTGTGCTCAGGCCTTATATCAAGGTCAGGCTCTGACTTCGCGTGATCCCGGCGTAAAAGAAGCTCTGCGTAGTGCTGCAGATGAGGAAACGGAGCATCTGGCCTGGACTGAGCGTCGTATTGCCGAACTGGGAGGTCGCAAGAGTTTTCTGAATCCAGTTTGGTATATTGGCTCGCTGACAATGGGTTTGCTTGCTGGAGCGCTCGGCGACAAGTGGAATCTTGGTTTTTTGGCTGAAACTGAACGTCAGGTCGAAGCGCATCTTGATAGTCACTTAACCTCTCTTCCTGTCGAAGACTTGCGCTCGCGGGCGATAGTCGAGCAAATGCGCCTAGATGAAATTCAACATGCTGAAATGGCGATTCAGCATGGCGCGGCGGCTCTCCCTGTGGTGATCAAAGGGGTTATGAAGACAGTCGCCAGCGTCATGACCAAAGTTGCTTATCGCGTTTAAGTTTGAACAAGCTTCAGGCTTCTTCAACAATCTCGAAGTCGTAAGTAATATTTGCTGTCTTGGCAATCATGATTGAGGCCGAGCAGTATTTCTCCTTCGATAGATCGATGGCGCGTCTCACTGCTTCAGGCTTAAGCTGCTTGCCCGTCACCCGGTAGTGGAAATGTATGTGTGTGAAGACCTTGGGGTCCGTTGCGGCGCGCTCGGCCTTTAGGCTGACATCGCACCCGCTCACTGCTTGCCGGCCTTTTTTCAGAATTAGCACAACGTCAAATGCGGAGCAGCCCCCCGTGCCCGCCAGAACCATCTCCATGGGCCTTGGTGCAAGATTTCTACCGCCCGCCTCGGGGGCTCCATCCATCATTACTGCGTGTCCACTGCCGGTCTCTGCAACAAAAGACATGCCTGCCTCGTTTCCTGTCCATCTCACCGTGCATTCCATGCGTTTCTCCTCGAATAAGTGTGAATTCTAGCGGATTTTGCGCTGGTTCTCAGGTTGAGGGCAGGGCAATCGCATCAAATCCCCTCAATGCCCAAGAGTTGAGCGCGGTATTGA
>CAZLPR010000024.1:0-10937 GCA_964561415.1 uncultured Dechloromonas sp.
CCCGACTCGGGCCGCGTGCATCTTGGCGGACCCATGCCGCCGGCACGGCCGTTGCAGCATCTGGCCGACGAACGGGCCGCCCTGAAAGAAAGCCTGCACGGCAGCATCAGTCTGCAGGATCGGCTGGAAGGCGGCGATGAGCCGAGCTATTTGCGAATTGGGCTGGCCGTCAGCGTATTGCGCGATTTACGACGTGGACGCTGGGTCGTGCAGGATGAGATTGATCTGCATGGTTTGAATCGCGATGAAGCGCGTTTGCTCCTGGCCGGCTTTCTGGCCGAATGCCTGCATCACGGCAAGCGTTGTGTTCGCGTCGTGCATGGCAAGGGATTGCGTTCGCCGCAGAAAGTCTCCGTCTTGCGCCAACTGGTGCGCGGCTGGCTGATGCAGCGTGATGAAACCCTCGCCTACTGCCAGGCCAAACCGCAGGATGGCGGCGAAGGTGCGCTGATCGTGCTGTTGCGCTCGCCAAAAAAACAAAGGGCGACTTGAGTCGCCCATCGTTGCAAGCCAACGATAAAAATTACACCGCAGCCTCGTTGGTTTCGCCGGTACGAATCCGCACCACATGCTCAACCGGCATGACAAAAATTTTTCCGTCACCGATTTTGCCAGTGCGCGCCGCTTTGATAATGGCATCGATGGCAGATTCCGCATGCTCGTCATTGACGACAATTTCAATCTTGATCTTGGGCAGGAAATCGACGACGTATTCAGCACCGCGATACAACTCGGTGTGACCTTTCTGACGCCCAAACCCCTTGACCTCGGTCACCGTCAGACCGGTAATGCCGACTTCCGACAAGGCTTCGCGTACTTCGTCGAGCTTGAAGGGCTTGATAATGGCTTCGATTTTCTTCATGTTCGTACGTCCTTTTGATTCAGATTCTTAAAATTCGTCTTGATAACGATTGGTAATAGGATAACGCCAATCCTTGCCAAAGCCACGCGGCGTGATACGAATACCGACCGGCGATTGCCGACGCTTGTACTCGGCGATGCGCAGCAAACGGATGACGCGCCGAACCGCCTCTTCCGGCAGGCCGGCCGCGATGATTTCACGCGGGCTACGATCTTCTTCCATATAGGCACGGACGATCGCATCCAGCACCTCGTAAGGCGGCAGGGAATCCTGATCGGTCTGATCAGGCTTCAATTCGGCAGAAGGCGGCCGAACGATGATGTTTTCTGGAATCACCGGTGAAATCGAGTTGCGGTAGCGCGACAAGCGATAAACCAGCGTCTTGTAAACATCCTTGATGACGGCAAAACCACCGGCCATATCGCCGTAAAGCGTGCAGTAACCGACGGCCATTTCCGACTTGTTGCCGGTTGTCAGCACCAGCGCACCGGTCTTGTTGGAGAGTGCCATCAGCAGGTTGCCGCGAATGCGCGCCTGGATGTTTTCTTCTGTGGTGTCAGCCGGCAGACCCTTAAACAGTGGATCAAGCAGGGTTTGATAAACGGCCATCGCCGGTGCAATGGGAATTTCGTCGTAGCGCACGCCCAAGGTCTTGATCATTGCCCGCGAGTCGTCGAGGCTCATCTGCGCCGTGTAAGGCGAAGGCATCATGATGGCACGCACTTTATCAGCCCCCAGCGCGTCGACCGCAACACACAGCGTCAGCGCTGAATCAATGCCGCCAGAGAAGCCGATGATAGCTCCCTTGAAACCGCTTTTGCCGATGTAGTCACGAACGCCAAGCACCAGTGCCTGATATGCCTCAGCCTCAATGGAAAGCTCAGTCGCCAGATCAGTTGAATGTAATTCGCCAGCGTCGTAATCGACAATACCGAGCGCCTCGGCAAACTGCGGTAGCCGCATGCGACAATTTTGCTGCGTATCAAGCGCGAACGACGCGCCATCGAACACCAGTTCATCCTGACCGCCAACCAGATTGCAGTAAATGGCGGGAATACCCGTTGCCCTGATTCGATCACCCAGCACCTGGGCACGTTGCTCGTGCTTTTCGAGATGGCAAGGCGAGGCGTTGAGAACCAGTAACAATTCAGCGCCAGCCGCTTTGGCAAGTTCAGCCGCGCCGGCCTCCCAGATATCGGCACAGATATTGATGCCGCAACGAACCCCGCCGAGAGTTACGACACAGGCGTCACTGCCGGCATCGAAATAACGTTTCTCGTCAAAAACTTCGTAGTTAGGGAGCCGAATTTTGCGGTAAACGGCTTTTTTCTGGCCATTTTCAATGACCGCGGCCGCGTTATAACAGCGGCCTTCACACGCTTCCGGAAAGCCGACAATAAGGGCAATGCCCTCAACACGGCCGGCCAGATCATCCAGCGCCCGTTGGCAGGCCCGGTAAAAATCAGGGCGCAGCAAAAGGTCTTCCGGTGGATAGCCGCATAACGCCAGTTCTGGCGTTAATAAAACGTGGGCACCGCGCAATTTGGCTTGCGCGGCGCATTCGAGGATACGTTCGACGTTGCCGGCCAGATCACCGACAGTCGCGTTGAATTGGGCAACGGCGATACGCAACATCGATTAGTAAGCCGGCTTGTCTTTCGCGTCGTTATAACGCTTGACGCCTTCAGAGACTTCTTTTTTGGCTGCTTCGATACCTTCCCAGCCATTGACCTTGACCCATTTGCCCGGTTCCAGATCTTTGTAGTGCTCGAAGAAGTGCGAGATCTGATTGCGCAGCAATTCGGGCGCATCCTCGTGGCTCTTGTAGTGCTTGTAGAGCGGGGTCAGTTTATCTACCGGCACTGCCAGCAGCTTGGCATCTTCACCGCCCTCGTCGGTCATTGACAACTGGCCGAGCGGACGGCAACGGACGACCACTCCCGGCGGCAGCGGAAAGGGGCTGATCACCAGTACATCAACCGGATCGCCATCTCCGGCGATGGTGTGCGGAATATAGCCGTAGTTACAGGGATAGTGCATTGAGGTGGACATGAAGCGATCGACGAAAATCGCGCCGCTGTCCTTGTCGACTTCGTACTTGACGGGATCCGAATGTGAAGTAATTTCAATAATGACATTGAAGTCATCAGGAAGGGACTTGCCGGAAGGAACGTTGTTTAGGGCCATCGTTTATCTCTCTGCGTCGTAGGTTTGAGAACTGCGGATTATAACGCCGTGCTAGAAACTGTCAGTGCCAGGCAGCGAGAAACTCTTGCCAGTGGGCGGCACCCATTTTGCCAAGTTGCGCCTTGACGAACTCGCCTTCAGCCAGTTCTTCTGCCGCCGTCAGTTCACCGCGCAGGCGGAGAAACCGGTTGTACACCAGATAGGTATTGATCACATCGGTTTCGCAATAGTCACGAATATCGGCACTTTTACCAGCCTGCCAGGCTTCCCAGACCTTGCCGCCATCCATCCCCAACTTGCCGGGAAAACCAAAGAGCTTGGCCAGATCATCGAGCGGCGCATTGGCGCGGGCGTTGTAAAGCGCCAGCAGGTCCATCAAATCAAGATGCCGGGTGTGGTAACGGCTGATGTAATTATTCCATTTGAAATCACGGGAATCGGCGTAATCGCCATCGCCAAGATCCCAGTAGCGCGGCGCACTGACGCCGTGCAGCATGCCGCGATAATGCAACACCGGCAGGTCGAAGCCGCTGCCGTTCCACGACACGATTTGCGGCGTGAATTTCTCGATGCCGTCAAAAAAGCGCTGGATGATTTCACCTTCGCTCAGTGCCGGCTCGGAAAGCGACCAGACTTTCAAACCCTCGCTGGTGCGCAGCACACAAGAAATGGTGACGATGCGCTGCAAATGCAGTTGCAGAAAATCGTGCCCGGTTTTGGCCCGGCGTTGCTGAAAGGCGAGTTCGGCGACTTCATCATCGGAAAGCTCGGCCGGCAAATCATTCAGCCGGCGCAGACCGTCGACATCGGGAATTGTTTCGATATCGAAGACGAGAACAGGCTTCATTGGCAAACCCCGAGCAGATCAAAAACCAGACACATCATGCCGGGAACACGCCAGTCGACAGATAGCGGTCGCCACGGTCACAAATGATGCTGACAATTACCGCATTTTCCAGTTGCAGGGACAATCGCAATGCTACGGCAACCCCACCGCCGGAGGAAATGCCGGCAAAAATACCCTCTTCCATGGCGAGGCGTCGCGTCATTGCTTCGGCATCGGCCTGGCTGACATATTCGATGCGGTCAACGTTGGTTTTATCGTAAATTTTGGGCAAATAAGCTTCCGGCCATTTGCGAATACCGGGAATCTGGCTACCCTCTTCGGGCTGACAACCAACGATCTGGATCGCCGAATTCTGCGCCTTGAGATATTTCGCAGTCCCCATGATGGTGCCGGTCGTTCCCATGCTGGAAACGAAATGGGTGATCTTGCCTGCCGTATCACGCCAGATCTCCGGGCCTGTCCCTTCGTAATGCGCCAGCGGATTATCCGGATTGCCGAACTGATCGAGAATGGTGCCCTTGCCCTCGTCGCGCATTTTGTCGGCCACATCACGCGCCAGCTCCATGCCGCCGCCCTTCGGCGTCAATACCAGATCGGCACCAAAAGCGCGCATGCTCTGCCGGCGTTCGACACTCTGATTTTCCGGCATGACGAGGATCATCTTGTACCCTTTCATCGCCGCCGCCATCGCCAGTGCAATGCCGGTGTTGCCGGAAGTCGCTTCAATCAGGGTGTCGCCCGGCCTGATCTCGCCACGCGCTTCGGCATGGTTAATCATCGACAGCGCGGGCCGGTCCTTCACCGAACCAGCCGGATTGTTGCCTTCCAGTTTGGCGAGAATGACATTGCCACGCCGTTCATTGTCAGCCCCGGGAATGCGCACCAGACGCACCAATGGCGTATTGCCGACAAAATCCTGCAGGGTTTTATACATTGCGACTTAGCCACTCGATATATTGGGAGACGCCCTCCTCGACCGTCGCCATCGGGGCATCGTAACCGGCGCCCCGCAGACGCGTCAGATCGCCTTGAGTAAATGCCTGATACTTGCCCTTCAGCGCCTCGGGAAACGCGATGTACTCCAGCAAACCTTGGGCCAGAAGCTCTTCAAGCGTTAATGGCGCCTCATTTTTTGCCTTGCGGCAGCCGTTGACCGCAGCCACCGCAACCTCGTTGAAACTCTGCGCCCGACCGGAACCCAGGTTGAAAATTCCGGACTTTTCCGGATGCTCGAGGAAGAACAAATTAACCTTGGCGACATCGCTGACGAAAACAAAATCGCGCATCTGGCCGCCATTCGGATAACCGTGCGAACCTTCAAACAATTTGACCTTGCCATCGGCCCGGAACTGGTTGAAGTTGTGAAAAGCCACCGATGCCATCCGCCCCTTGTGCGTTTCGCGCGGGCCATAAACATTAAAATAGCGGAAACCAACAATCTGTGACGAAGGATCTTTTGCCAGGCGCTGGCGAACAACCTGGTCAAACAGAAACTTGGAGTAACCGTAAACATTGAGCGGCCCTTCGTACTGGCGCTCCTCCTTGAAAATGCCGCTGCTGCCGTAGGTTGCCGCGCTCGAGGCATAAAGAAACTGGATATCCTGATCCTGACACCAGTCGAGCAAAATCATCGAATAACGATAATTATTTTCCATCATGTAGCGGCCATCGGTTTCCATGGTGTCGGAACAGGCACCTTCATGAAAGATGGCGTCAATCTCGCCTTCGAAATGGCCCGCCTGGAGGCGCGCAATGAAATCGTGCTTATCGAGATAATCGGAAATTTCGCAATCGATCAGGTTCTTGAATTTATCCGCCTTGGTCAGGTTATCGACCGCAATGATTTTGGTCACGCCACGCTCATTGAGCGCCTTGACGATGTTCGAACCGATGAAGCCGGCGGCGCCGGTGACAACTGTATACATGATTTTTCCTTACAAAGCAGCGGCGAGTTCTTCGCGCGTAACAACGGCGGTGCCCAGTTTGCCAACGACAATACTGGCCGCAATATTGGCCGTCCGAATGGCCTCATCCCAATCGGAACCCGCCGCCAGCATGACCGCCAGCGTCGCGATAACGGTATCACCGGCCCCTGAGACATCGAATACTTCAAGCGCATGCGCCGCCTGATGGTGGGTTTCACCCTCTGAAAAAAGCGTCATTCCCTCTTCGCTACGCGTCACCAAAAGGGCATCGAGACCGAGTTGGCGGCGTAGTTTTTGCGCCTTGCTCGCCAGTTCATCTTCGGATGACCAGCGCCCAACGACATCGCGCAATTCCGAACGGTTCGGCGTAATCACCGTGGCGCCGGCATATTTCGCATAGTCATCACCCTTGGGATCAACCAGCACCGGCTTGCCGGCGGCGCGGGCCAGACGAATCATTTCCGCGATATGCGTCAGGCCACCTTTGCCATAATCAGAAAGAATTACCACGTCGGATTCAGCCACGCGCTTTTCAAACTCCGACAATTTGGCTTGCAGAATTTCATGCGACGGCGTGGTCTCAAAATCGATCCGCAACAACTGCTGCTGACGACCAATCACCCGTAACTTGACGGTGGTATCAATGTTGCGGTCAACGTGCAAACCGGCCTCAATTTCACCTTCCGCCAGCATCCGGGCCAAACTACGCCCGGCATCATCGTCACCAACCACTGAAAGCAACGCGGTTTTAGCGCCCACGGCTGCCGCGTTACGCGCCACATTGGCCGCTCCGCCGAGGCGTTCCTCGACCCGCTCGACCTTGACTACCGGCACCGGCGCTTCCGGCGAAATCCGGCTGACCTCGCCGAACCAGTAACGGTCAAGCATGACATCGCCAACGACCAACAGGCGAACCTGCATCACTTTTTCCAGCATGCCGCTTATCGTCCCTTAACGCCCAATAGCAAAATATTCGATACCCAGTTCGCGGACGAACTTTGGATCGTAAAGATTGCGTCCATCGAAAATAACCGGGTGTTTCAACGCCTGCTTGATTGCTTCAAAATCCGGGCTGCGGAACTCTTTCCATTCCGTGACGATGACCAGCGCATCGGCATTTTCGAGCGCACCCATTGGATTTTCGGCATATTGCAGACGTGACTCATCGGCAAAAATGCGTTGCGTTTCATGCATCGCAACCGGGTCATACGCCGAGACCGTGGCACCGGCGGCGAAAAGATCAGCGATCAGCTCACGGCTCGGCGCATCGCGCATATCGTCGGTATTGGGCTTGAATGAAAGACCCCAAAGCGCAAAGTGTTTGCCTTTGAGATCACCGAAACGGGCCTTCAGCTTGCCCGTGAGGACATGCTTTTGGGCATCGTTGGCCTCTTCAACAGCGGTCAGAACTTTCAGACTGATGTTGGCATCATCGGCCGCCGTTTTGATCAGCGCCTTCACATCTTTCGGGAAACACGAACCGCCATAACCGCAACCGGGATAGAGAAAGTGATAACCGATGCGCGGATCGGAGCCAATACCCTGGCGAACCATTTCGATATCGGCGCCGAGCACTTCGGCTAAATTGGCCAACTCGTTCATGAAGCTGATGCGCGTTGCCAGCATGGCGTTGGCGGCGTATTTGGTCAGTTCAGCACTCTTCACGTCGGTGATGATCAGGCGTTCGTGGTTGCGCTGGAAGGGGGCATAAAGTGCCCGCATCAGGTGAATCGCCTGCTCTTCTTCAGCCCCGACGACGATGCGATCTGGGCGCATGAAGTCTTCAACCGCAGCGCCTTCTTTCAGGAACTCGGGATTGGAAACGACGCTGAAGGGAATGTCGACCGCACGCTTCGCCAATTCTTCGAGAATGGCCGCCTTGACCTTGGCGCCAGTGCCGACCGGCACCGTGCTTTTATCAACCACCACCTTGTAATCGGTCATCAGGCGGCCAATGCTGCGCGCTGCGGCGAGCACATACTGGAGATCAGCCGAGCCGTCTTCATCCGGCGGCGTACCGACAGCGATGAACTGAATCGTGCCGTGCTGAACCGCCTTTTCGATATCGGTCGTGAAATGCAAACGGCCAGCCGCCACATTGCGCCGAACCATTTCCTGCAGCCCGGGTTCGTAGATTGGAATGCCACCCTCTTCAAGAATCTTGATCTTGGCCGGATCAACATCCAGACAGAGCACATCATTGCCCACTTCAGCCAGACAGGTGCCACTTACCAGACCGACATAGCCGGTGCCGACAACGGTGATTTTCATAAAAGATTCCTACAAGGTTTGATCGAATTCTTCGCTGCGACGCGGCGGGTAAGTTTCCCAGCCCCCGCAGGCCGGGCAGCGCCAATAGAACTGGCGCGCCTTGAAACCGCAATTATCGCACCGATAACGCGACAGTCGTTTGGTATAACCCTGGATGATCGTCTTGGCCAATTCGACATCCGGCCTGACATCCGGCGCCACCAAAGGCAGGCGGGCGCTCATCAATTTTTCCAGCCCGAGCAGGGTCGGATTGCGTTGCAATTCAGCTTGCACCAGACGGTAAGCGGCTTCAACGCCTTTCGCTTCGAGTACCAACTGATAAACCACATCGAGCAGGTCAAGCGATGGATAACGCTCAAGATAAACGCTAAGCAGCGCAATTCCTTCGTCACGGCGCTCAAGTTTGCGATAGCTCTCCAGCAAACGCTGGGCGATCAGGGCCAGATAAGCCGGATCCTGCTGTTCGATGCGCTGCCAAGCCTCGATTGCGGCTTCCTGCCGACCTTCCTGCAAGAGCAAATCACCCTGCAACAAGCTGGCCCGCACACACTTGCGGTTCTGCTGCATGGCTGACTCAAGATAGGCACGAGCCGAATCCGGCTTCGAGCGCATGATTTCGTTGGCCGCCAATTCGCAATAAAACTCGGCAACTTCCTGCTGCGACGCCACATCGGGCAACTCGCGGGCCAGTTCAATCGCCTTCAGCCACTCTTTCTCGGCCTGAAAAATTTCGAGCAAACTCCCCTTGGCCTCTTCTTCAAATTTGGTGCCAATCAGCTTGTTGAAAATTTCCTCCGCCCGATCAAGCAGGCCGGCCTTCAAATAATCCTGCCCCAACTCGGAAAGCGCATGTAGACGCACCGCATCGTCGAGGTCAGGCCGGTCGATCAGATTCTGATGCATGCGAATGGCCCGCTCAGTCTCACCGCGTCGGCGGAAAAGATTACCCAGCGCAAAGTGCAGTTCGACCGTCTGGGAGTCGACTTTCGCCACTTCGAGAAAGGAGTCGATGGCTTTATCGGGCTGCTCATTGAGCAGAAAATTAAGCCCCTGAAAATAGGAGCGTGGCAAGGCACGGGATTCATGCACCACTTGCCGCATATCGACACGCGCCGCAGCCCACCCCAGCAGAAAAAACAGGGGAATGAGCAACAACTGCCAATATTCAAAGAGATCGTTCATGTCAGCGCCGGCGGTTCCGGTGGGGTTACCGGCAGCGGCGATTGGCCTGCCTCACGCTTGAGCTGCAAAATTTCCCGGCGCTGGCGAAAAATTACGCCAACAACCGACAACACGCCAAGAATGGCTCCGCCGGCAAAAAACGCCAGAAGAACGATCACCAACGGCGCCGCCCAGACATAGTCCAGGACGAACTGAAGCGTCACCACCTGCGTATTGCGCATGGCAAAGACGACAAGAAAAAAGAAAATGATGAGCCTTGTGGCCCAGGTCAGAACTGTCATGGTTTCAAAGAAAAAGGGGCAGTGAAATTCCGAATCTACCACATAGCATCTACGCAGCGTCAGATCGACTGATCGACCCGTTCGCGCAGTTCCTTGCCCGCCTTGAAATGGGGAACCCATTTGGCCGGCACGCTGACCTTCTCCCCCGACTTGGGGTTACGGCCAGTACGCGGTGGCCGGTAGTTAAGGGCAAAGCTACCGAATCCGCGGATTTCGATGCGATCACCGCGCACTAAAGCTTCGGACATCGCATCGAGAATCACCTTGACCGCAAAGTCAGCATCTTTTGCCACCAACTGCGGAAAACGCTCCGCCAGCCGTGCGATGAGCTCGGATTTGGTCATGCCTTACCTATCAGCCTTGCTGGTTCAGCTTGGCTTTGAGCAGGGCACCCAGGTTGGTCGTACCAGAAGCAGCGGAATGAGAGTCGGCAGATAGTTTCTGCATGGCTTCCTGCTGTTCGGCATTGTCCTTAGCCTTGATCGACAGGTTGATACCACGCGTCTTGCGATCGACGTTGATGATCATGGCTTCAACCGTATCGCCCACCTTGAGGTGTTGCGACAGGTCATCGATACGATCACGCGAGAACTCGGAAGCGCGCAGATAACCTTCGTTCTCACCATCCAGCGTCAGCACGGCGCCGCGAGCGTCCACCGTCTTGACGGTGCAGTTCACGATGCTGTTCTTCTCGTGGGTAGCGATAAAGTTGGTGTACGGATCACCTTCCATCTGTTTGATACCGAGCGAGATACGCTCTTTCTCGACGTCGATGGCGAGGACCAGGGCTTCAACTTCGTCACCTTTCTTGAAGTTGCGAATGGCTTCTTCGCCGGTCGCGCTCCAGGACAGGTCGGACAAATGCACCAGACCGTCGATGCCACCCGGCAAGCCGATAAAGATGCCGAAGTCGGTAATCGACTTGATGGCGCCCTTAACTTTGTCGCCCTTTTTGTGGTTCATTGCGAAGTCGTCCCAAGGATTGGCTTGGCACTGCTTCATACCGAGAGAGATACGGCGACGCTCTTCGTCGATTTCCAGGATCATGACTTCAACTTCATCACCCAGGGAAACAACCTTGGAAGGATGCACGTTCTTGTTGGTCCAATCCATTTCAGAAACGTGAACCAGGCCTTCAATACCCTGTTCGATTTCAACAAATGAACCGTAGTCGGTCAAATTGGTCACCTTACCGAACAGGCGGGTGCCAGCCGGGTAACGGCGGGCAATGCCCACCCACGGATCATCGCCCAGTTGCTTCATACCCAAGGAGACGCGGTTCTTCTCGGCGTCGAACTTGAGGATCTTGGCGGTCACTTCGTCACCGACATTGAGCACTTCGCTCGGGTGACGGACGCGGCGCCAGGCCAGGTCGGTGATGT
>CAZLPR010000024.1:10947-12521 GCA_964561415.1 uncultured Dechloromonas sp.
GCAGCAGGCCATCGATGCCGCCGAGGTCGACGAATGCGCCGTAGTCGGTGATGTTCTTGACGATGCCCTTGACGGTAGAGCCTTCCTTGAGGTTTTCCAGCAGCTTTTCGCGATCTTTGTCAGCGGTAGCTTCGAGCACAGCACGGCGGGACATCACGACGTTGTTGCGCTTGCGGTCCAGCTTGATGACCTTGAATTCCAGGGTCTTGCCTTCGTACGGGGTGGTGTCCTTGACCGGACGCATATCGACCAGGGAACCTGGCAGGAATGCACGCACGCCGTTTGACATAACGGTGAGGCCGCCCTTGACCTTGCCGGTAATCGTACCGGTGACCAGGGAGTTGTTGTTCAGGGCTTCTTCCAGGAAGTTCCAGGCGGCGATGCGCTTGGCGCGATCGCGGCTCAAGCGGGTGGCACCGTAGCCGTCTTCCAGCATTTCGATGGCAACCTGGACGAAATCGCCCACTTTGACTTCGAGTTCGCCCTGATCGCTCAGGAATTCTTCGAGCGGAACGTAGGATTCCGATTTCAGGCCGGCATTGACGACAACAAAGTTGCGGTCGATGAGTACCACTTCTGCAGTGATGACTTCGCCTTGACGCATTTCCTGGCGAGCCAGGGATTCTTCAAATAGTTGAGCAAAAGATTCCATTGACGGAGAGAGCTTTCGTGCCGCGAATCGTAAAACTCACAGCGGGTTAGAGTTTTAATGAAATTGCCGATCACGTGACCGGCAACACCTTTACTGCGCTTTTACCAGTTTGCTTCCCGGACCCACATCAACACCTGATTGACTGCCTGTTCAATAGTCAGTGCAGTCGTGTCGAGCAACCTGGCATCCGGCTCCTGCCTGAGTGGGGCTACGCTCCGTTGGGAATCCCGTTCGTCACGTTGCTTCAGATCCTGCAGAAGGTCGGGGAGATTAGCAGATAAACCTTTTTCGATCAACTGCTTATAACGCCGCTCCGCCCTCACTTCGGCACTTGCCGTGAGGAAGACCTTGAGCACCGCTTTCGGAAAAATGACCGAACCCATGTCACGCCCATCGCCCACCAAACCAGGCGCCGTATTGAAGGCCCGCTGGCGGAATAACAACGCATCACGAACGGCGGGTAGTGCGGCGACTTTCGACGCGCCAGCAGAAATATCCTCAGTACGAATGGCATCGCCGACCAACTGGCCATCAAGGCGGATATCCGTTTCGGAAAATTCGACATCGAGCGCCAGGGCAATCGCCGCGACGCCCGGTTCGTCAATCCAATCGACCCCCGCCTGCTGTGCGGCAAGCGCGGTCAACCGGTATAAAGCACCGGAATCAAGGTAGGAAAACTTCAGCGCCGCCGCCACACGTGCCGCCACCGTTCCCTTGCCGGAAGCGGAAGGACCGTCGATAGCAATCACCGGCGCCGCCTTGGTCACCTCGGCAAGCCGTTCGAAATAATCCGGGAAAGTCTTGCCGACACATTTAGGATCATTGATGCGCAATGGCGTACCGAATGCGGCTAGCGAAAAGCACATGGCAACCCGATGATCGTCGTAAGTGTCGATGGCAGCGGGTTGCAGGCTGGCCGGGG
>CAZLPR010000024.1:12531-12910 GCA_964561415.1 uncultured Dechloromonas sp.
GAAGATATTACGGTGAAATTAGATAAGCCGGGTGATCCGGATGAAATCTTCGCCCTCCTCGACAGTAGCCCCCAACTTGCGTAACTCAGTCGCCATTGCGACGATACGATCGGTCTCCTTGACCCGCCAGGAGGCAATATTCCGCAGCGTTGTCGTCCCCTGGGCAAACAACGCCGCCGTCGCCAGCGTCATTGCAGCATCGGGAATATGGTTGCAATCGAGGTCGACCGCAACCAAACCCTCAGCCGGCGCCTGCGCTTCCATCCAGTTTGGCCCCATCTCGATGCGTGCGCCCATTTGTGCCAAAGCTTCGGCAAATTTAACATCGCCCTGAATCGAATCCCGACCAACACCTTCGACCCTGAGCGGCCCACCACCG
>CAZLPR010000024.1:12938-13370 GCA_964561415.1 uncultured Dechloromonas sp.
GCGGAGGAAGCATCGCCTTCGACGTAAATGGTTCCCGGCGAGACATAACGGCTGCCGGCTGGCACGGTAAAACGCTGCCAGCCTTGACGCTGCACATGCACGCCGAAACGCGCCATAATCGCCAACGTAATCTCGATGTAAGGTTTGGAAATCAGCTCGCCAATGACGTCGACCGTAGCTGCCTCGCCTGTCAACGGCAGCGCCATCAGCAAGCCGGTCAGAAACTGGCTGGAGACATCGCCACGCACCTTGACCATTCCGCCCGGCTGAATTTTTGCCGGCTTGAGGTGCAGGGGGGGGAAACCCTCATTACCAAGATAAGTGATATCCGATCCGATTTGTCGCAGACCATCGACCAAATCGCCAATCGGCCGTTCGTGCATTCGAGCCACGCCTTTCAGCACGTAATCGCCACCAGCCAGCGCCAACGCC
>CAZLPR010000025.1:0-12775 GCA_964561415.1 uncultured Dechloromonas sp.
GCGCGTAAGTGTCGATGCCCGGCTCGCCGGTTTTGCCGAGCGGTGCGGCGCCAACCAGAATGGAGAGCAGATTGAACTGGCGTAGCGACCAGGTGAATTTGAAATAAGCGAAGACGAAGGAGGCGAGCACCAGCATCAGTTTGATTTCCAGCAATTCACGATTGCCGGCGCCGGCGAAGGGCAATTCGCTGGTGATGTTGAGCAGTTTATCGGAGGCGCCGAGTGCCGCAACCAGGCCGGCGATGATGTAAATCGTGGTATTGGCGTAGAAGGAAACGCTGGTCATCAGATTGCCGATCAGCGTCGAGTCGGTGACGCGGATGTCGCGCTCCAGCATGCGGTAGGCCCAGAGCAGCCGATAGCCGTGGCTGGTCCCGATCAGCCCGGCGGCACCGCGTTGGCTGTGTTCGGAAAACCAGGCATAGCCGGCCCAGCAGGCGAAGAAAATCGCCACTGAAATCCAGTCGACCGCAGAAAGGTGAGGGAAGGCGTGCATAAGCTGAAGTTTGCCACAAGCCGGGAAGGGCGGTATGGACACGATTGTGTGTTTTACGGCCGGTCAGGATGGCGATGAACAATAAGCGTTTGATGACCGACTGGATATGCAGACGGGAAAATTTATTCGTAATATTTACTGCTGCGGGGTAAGGTTGTTTCTCTCAAAAAGTTCAAGCGGGATTCAAATGAAAATTAAACCTGATTACGCAGGAAGAAGGCTGCGTACATTTGGCATTTTAGCGTTGCTGGTAGCTGGATTTTTTTGTCCGCCAGTAATGGCTGATGCCATAAAGTGCAAGCAGTCCAACGGCAAAATAGTGATTTCAAATATCGCCTGCGCTGCGAATGCCTCGGCTGTTTCTGTTCAGCGAAGTGAGTATATTTCCGCCTCGCAACGGCAGGTGGCGATCAATGATGTCGAGCGCCAGCGGCAATTTTTGAATTCACTTGATCGGGAGCGTCAAACAGTTAATGTACAAGTTGCTTCAAGCCGGAATGTACACCAAGGAAGCGGTGATGCTTATGACCCGGAAACGAGAGACCGCATTCATGCGTGTCTCATGAAAATTACCGCAACTTCCGGCTTGTCATCCGTTGAAGAAGCGAGACGAAAGGTCAATTGCTATAGAAATACCAGGAATCTGGCGAGTGAGTGCGAAAGTCGAATAACGGCAACTGGGGGACTGATGACTGACCAGGAGAGATACTTCAAGGGACTGTGCCGATTGCTGTGAGGGGGATCAATCGCTTAAACGCGCAAATTACTCATTCTGACGCGTGTTCAATTTTGTCCGTCCCCGGCTTGCGCGGCAGGCTGACTCTGAATACCGAACCTTTCCCGACTTCACTGCTCACGTCGATCCGTCCATCATGTTTCTTGACAATGCTATAGGAGAGCGAAAGCCCTAGCCCGGTGCCTTTGCCGACCGGTTTGGTCGTGAAGAAAGGCTCGAAGATGCGTCCGAGATGTTCGGGGGCGATTCCCTTGCCGGTGTCTTCCACCTCGACCCAGACATCTTTTTCGTTGTAGCCGCTGCGAATGGTGATTTGGCCGTGATCTTCGATGGCGTGCACGGCGTTGATCAGCAGGTTCATGAAGACCTGATTGAGCTGTGAAGGCATGCATTCGATCTTCGGCGTATCGCCGTATTCCTTGACGACTTTGGCCTTGTACTTCAATTCGTTCCAGACGACATTGAGCGTGCTGTCCAGCCCGGTTTCCAGCTGCGCCCATTCGCGCGCGGCCTTGTCGACGTGGGAAAAGTCTTTCAGGTCACGCACAATCTGTTTGACTCGCTGCAAGCCGTCGAGGGATTCGCTGAGCAGGTTGCCGATATCTTCGCGCAGGAATTCGATATCCAGCTCCGCCTTCAGCATTTTTATCTCTTCCAAGGCTTCATCAAGCAGGTTTTTTTCGATCTGCTCGTAAGCCACCAGCAGGCGCAGCATCTTGTTGATGTAGTTTTGCAGGGTACCGAGATTGGAATTGACGAAGCCGACCGGGTTGTTGATTTCATGCGCCACGCCAGCGGCTAGCTGGCCAATCGAGGCCATTTTTTCGGATTGCAAAAGCTGGTTCTGGGCCTCCTCCAGCTTCTTGATCAGTTCTTCCTGGCGGGCTTTTTCAGCCAGCAAATTGGCATTGGCTGCCTGCAGGTCGGCCGTCCGTTCCCGGACTCTTTCTTCAAGTTTGTCGCGTGATTCGCGCAGCGCTTCTTCGGCCCGCGTCCGTTCGGTGATGTCGTTGTAGCCAAAAACCCGGCCAACGATATGTTCGCCGAGATACTGCGGCCGTGATTTGCATTCGAAAACCCGGCCATCCTTAAGGCGGAGCAGTTCCTCGGTTTCAACATTATCCACCGTCGCCCGCAAACGCTGCCGGCAGGCGTCGCCGGCCAATACCTGGTCGCAAATCCGCTCGAGAATGGCGCTGTCGTTGCGCTCAAGCAGGAGGTCTTCCGGAATGTGCCACATGCTGCTGAACAGGCGGTTCATGCTGATGATCCTGCCCTGCCAGTCGATCACCAAAATGCCGTTGCCGGTTGATTCGAGCGTCGCCCGCAGTTGCGACAGCGTCTGCTCCAGCGCATCTTCAACCTGGCGCTCATTCTGAATATCCCGCGCTTGCACGAGCAGCAGCGGGCTGCCCTGGTGGTCGACGACGCGTACCGATTTGATCACTGTCAGCAGGGTGCCGTCGGCACATTGATACAGGCCTTCCTGGCCGTTAATTTCAAGATATTGGCCGTTACGGACATCTTCCCAATAAAAAACATCCTGTAGCGAGCTTTCGATGTCGGTTATGGTCATTCCCTGTAACGCGCCATCAGGGTAACCCAGGGTCTGGCTGGCGATCTGGTTGGCCAGAACGATCTGCAATTGCGCCGGCTCCACCAGCAGCATCATGCTCGGGCTGTGGTTGAGCATCAGTCGTTCAAGGCTGATCATGGGGTTACCTTTGGCTGTCCCGGTTGCCCGGCATCGAAGTAATAACTGACCCGTTTGCGCGGGCTGAGATAGTTGTAAATGTCGATCGGAACCTGCGCCGGGCGGATCGCCTTGGCAATGTTCAAGTCTGTTTCGCGCTCCAGATCGACCAGAATTGCGTCATCCTTGGGAATCTCCGCATCGTAAGCGACGACCATCGGTTTCATCGGTTTATTGGCGTTGACCGTCGCAATCATGCCGATTACGCCATTGGACAGCTGAACGATCGTTCCCGGTGGATAAACACCCAGGCAGCGAATCAAAACCTGCAATAGCCGGGGGTCGAATTTGCTGCGTAGCCGGGCGAACATCAGCGATAAGGCTTCGTGCGGCGTCAGGGCATCAATAATGTTGATCGGGTTGCACAATTCATCGTAATGATTGGCGATTGCGACAATGCGGGCCAGCAGGGAGATGCTTTCACCTTTGAGTTTTTGCGGGTAACCGGAGCCGTCGAAAAATTCGTGATGTTCGCGAATGATGCTCAGGACGGGGGCGGTGAACTGTAATTTCTGGCCAATTTCGACGCCGTACTGGCAATGCATTTCGTAGAGATGGCGCTCGGCCTGCGTTAGCGGCTCGGTTTTCAGCAGAATCCGGTTCGGAATTTCCTTGCGCCCGATGTCATGAAATAGCGCGCCCATGCCCAGGGTGCCGACAACCGCGCCTGGCAGCTTGATGTCGCGGGCAATCATCATTGCTAGCGTGGTCACGTTCAGCGAATGGAAATACAGCTCTTCACCGCCCATTTTGTCGCCCATGACATGGATGGCAAGCTCGGGCGCACACAAAATCGATTCGGCAATTTGCGTCACCAGCTCGCTGGCTTGGCGTACGGTTTCGGCCGGTTTGGTGAACAGGTTTTTCTCGACATCGCGCACTGTCTTGGCTGAATTGATGAACGCATTTTCGATGCGCGCCGCCGCTTCCCGCTGCACTTTAATGCGTTCAATCATGGCGCGCTTGGCGGCCAGGGCTTGCATTATAAAGTCGGGCTGCGCCGCCTTTTCTGGCGTGGCGGGTGCGGATTCAGTGACGGCCGGTGAATTGACATCGCTCAATGCCGGGTCGTAACGCACGCTCTGCAGACCCAGGCCGCGAATGGTCCTGATCTGATCTTCCGATTTGATTTTGAAATGACTGAAGGCGAAAGGGTGTTGAAACCAGCTGAGATCAAGGTCGACGTAGAGCCCGATCCGAAGTTGATCCATCGTGATCCTGGGGCTGTCTGACATGACGATCGGTGCCTAATCAATGATGGCGGGATGGAATATCCCGACAAGGTCATTGCCGGGCAAGCTATGTTTATAGCTGATTCATCTCGCCAAATCCAGCCTTGGCAGCATCGGCGAATGTGCTTTTGTCGCAAGTTGCCGGGCGCCTGCCGTTTATTTGACCGCTTTCAGTCTTCATTTTTCTCGGATTCTTCCTGAGCCAGGCAGGCATCGACCGGCAGCGTGATGGTAAAAGTTGCGCCTTGGCCGATCTCGCTGCTCGCCTCCAGTTGGCCATGATGCCGTGCGATGATGTTTTGCGAGAGCGACAGCCCAAGGCCGGTGCCCTTGCCCGCCGGCTTGGTCGTGTAAAAAGGCTCGAAAATGTGTGACAAATTTTCTGCGGCAATACCCTTGCCGGTATCGCTGATGATGATGCGAACTTCGCCCTTGTTGCCAGGCTGGGTCGTGATGGTGATCTTTCCCTTGCGTTCGATAGCTTGCGCCGCGTTGACCAGGAGATTCATGAAAACCTGGTTGAGTTGTGCCGCGAGGCAGCGCACGGGCGGCAAGTCGCCGTAATTTTTTTCGATCGTGCAGTGATATTTCAGCTCATTCCAGACAATATTGAGCGTTGAGTCGAGGCCGCGGTGCAAGTCGGTCCATTCCCAGTCGTTTTCGCTGATTCGGGAAAAGTCTCGCAGATCGCTGACAATCTGGCGGACGCGTTTAATGCCATCTTTCGATTCAGCCAGCAAGGCCTTGGAGTCGCGTTGCAGGAAGTCGTAATCCAGTTCCTGTTGCAAGGCTTTTGCCGCTTCGAAGGCCGGGTGGGGGCCGAGAGCGGCGGCGCCGTTTTCATAGGCGGCAATGACCGAAAATATCTCATTGAGATAGGTTTCCAGCGTGCCGAGATTGGAGCCGACAAAACTGACCGGGTTGTTGATTTCGTGGGCAATGCCGGCTGCGAGTTGCCCCATGGCCGCCATTTTTTCACCTTGCAGCAATTGTCTTTGCGCTTGTTCCAGCGCACAGGCGCCCTCGGCAACCTCATTTTTCAACCGTTGGTTGTTTCGGCGCAGCATGTCGCGCGCGGCCTTGGCGTCGAGTTGCGTTCGTACTCGCGAGAGTACGGTTAAATTTTTGAGCGGCTTATGAACGTAATCCACAGCGCCCAGTTCGAGGCCGTGTTGTTCGCTGTCGTCATCGTGCAGCGAGGTAATGAAAATAACTGGAATGTCATGCGTCGCTGTGTTCTCCCTGATTTTCCGGAGCACGTCAAAGCCATTCATGTCCGCCATCAGGACGTCGAGCAGGATCAGGTCGGGAGAGGGTTCGCTACACAACGCTTCGAGGGCGCGCGCGCCACTGTTGGCGACGCGCACCCGGTAATGAGGTTCCAGCAACTTGCCGAGCAAGTCTAAATAAAGCGGTTCGTCATCGACAATCAAAATGGTGCTGTTGATGCTGTTGGTGCTGACAGAATTGGCGTTCATTTTTCCTGGCCCCGATGGAATGAGCGGGATGCGGCCCGTTAAGCGCTGCACGTCGCTGAAGATACCGTGGCAGCGTAGGAAGTTTATGTCGATAACGCGTGTAAAAAAGGTAGTGAATCAGGTAGTGAATTGGCGTTATGATTAAAAGACTAAATCTGTTGAAAGTGATGGTCAATAGCATGTCTCTGGCAAGTCACCTTGGCGAGCACCCCCAAAAAACAATTTTAATTGTTGACGATACGCCACAAAACCTAACGATTCTGGGGGAATTGTTGCGTCCGAATTTTCATGTTCGGGCCGCGAATTCTGGCGACCGGGCCTTGCGGGCGGTGCATATGGCACCGCATCCAGATCTTGTGCTGCTGGATGTCATGATGCCGGGAATGGATGGCTACGAAGTTTTGCGCCGCATGCAGGAGGATGAAAGCACGCAGGATATTCCGGTTATTTTTATTACTGCGATGAGTTCATCCGACGATGAGCAGCGGGGTCTGGCATTGGGGGCGGTGGATTACATCACCAAACCGTTTAATCCGGCCATTGTTCTGGCCCGCGTTCGGACCCAACTGGAACTCAAGCTGGCACGGGATCACATGGCCCGGCAAAACATCTGGCTTGAGCAGGAGGTCGCCCGGCGCATGAGCGAAAACTTGCTCATTCAGGAATTGAATGTCCGGGCGCTGGCCTGTCTGGCCGAAGCGCGTGACAACGAAACCGGTTTGCATATTGTGCGAACGCAAACCTATGTCGAGATTTTGGCGCGCCATCTGGCATCACACCCGAGGTTTGAAAAAGCGCTTGCGGGGCGAAATCTGGAAATGATCGTCAAGGCATCGCCACTGCACGATATCGGCAAGGTCGGTATTCCGGATGCGATTTTGCTCAAGCCTGGCAAGTTGACCGCAGCAGAGTTCGAGATCATGAAATCGCACCCCCGCATCGGTGCGGCGGCCATCAACAAGGCGATCGAGCAAGTGCTGGCAGCGGCTGATGATGCGGTGGCCGAGCAGGCGGCAGGCGCATTTGCCTTTTTGCATGTGGCCAATGAAATCTCGCTCGGACACCATGAAAAATGGGATGGCAGCGGTTACCCAAGCGGCAAGGTCGGCGATGCCATACCTGTTTCAGCCCGCTTGATGGCGCTGGCCGATGTTTTTGATGCGCTGATGAGCCGTCGTATTTATAAACCCCCGATGACGCTGGCGCAGACGACGCAGATTATTGAAGAGGGGCGCGGGCGCCATTTTGATCCGGATGTGGTCGATGCCTTTCTCGCCTGCCGCGAAGATTTTGCCCGTATCGCCCGCCGTTTTCCTGATCCTGAAACTGCCGAAAACTAAGGATAATAATCATGAAATACAGCCGCTTATCAATTTCTATCTGGGTCATTGCAGGCTGCGTCGGCATCTTGCCGGGAGCCGTTTTTTCGGCCGAGACGGCAACGCAAATTGCCCCGCCGACGGCCAAGGCAAAGTTTGTCGAGATTCTCGCAACGCGGCAAACATTGAACAAATTGCGTGATGGCGGCTTTGCCCTCTACCTGCGCCATGGCAATACGGACAATAGCCGGCCTGACCGCATGCCAAGCGTTGACCTGAACGATTGTTCGACCCAGCGCGAATTGAATGAACTTGGTCGTCAGGTGTCTCGCGATGTCGGTCAGGCGCTTCGCAAAGCGGGGATTCCGCTCAGCAAAATTCATATCAGCCCGCTTTGCCGGGTCAAACATACGGCGCAGGAGGCGTTTCCCGGGCAAAAATATGTGATTGATGGCGGGCTGATGTACACCGCCAATCTGACCCGTCAGCAAAAACAGCCGATTCTCGCCAGAACCCGCGCTTTACTTGCCGCCCCCGTTACCGTCGGGAAAAATCGGCTGATCATCGCGCACGCGCCGAACCTGATGGATTTGATCGGTTATTTTCCCAAAGAGGCAACCCTCGTCATTTTTCACCCGCAAGGCGGCGACGGCTTTAAATATGTGGCCAGCATCCCGCCGACGCTTTGGCCAGAGCTTTTGCGTTAAACCAGGCAACCTCGGTTGACCGCCTGTTTATCCCTGAGAGCCAGTATGAATACTGACTTTTCTGTCTTTGAGAGCACTCACCGCCTTGGGTGCTCTAAGGTTTTCTGGTTAAAAGCTGTTCATGAATAATCCCTTGCCGAAAAAACTACCCTCATACCTGCTGATTTTTTTTCTGCCGGTGGCTTTTGTTTTATTGCTGGCAGGTGGTTTGAGCCTGGTTTCCTTCTACAAGCTACAGCAGGATTATTCAGCGGTCAGGGCGTTGCAGGCTCGGGATATTGAGCAAGTAGCCGAAATTACCCAGTTCAATGAGGATATTGCCTCGATCCAGCGCGAGGTGGCGCAAACGCTGGAGCGGGCTGGGAAAGGCAAACTGGATGAGGCCGGGGTCTACCAAGTGCATTCCCAGGTTGTTAACCAGTTGGCCGATCTGGGACAACGTTTGTCCCGTCTGCAAACTGATCAGCTTGATGAAAATCTTCGTCAAACCGGGGTGCATTTTCAGGCCTATCGCAACTTCATCATCCAGGCGACGGATATTGCCGCTATCGACCCGCCGATGGCGATGCAGCATGCCTACCAGGCGGCGAATAACTACTTGTTTCTGGCCGAACATACTCACGCCATCGCCAAGCGCATTACCGGAGATACGGTGATGCGCGGTGATGAGCAGGAAAAGGTACTACGTCAACACGTTATCCAGAATGCCTGGATTGTCGGCATGGTGGTGGTTCTTTTGATGCTAATTGGCTTCGTCTTGCTGCAAAAGCTGACTCGTCGCCTGGCGATGCTCAGTGGTTCGCTCGATGCTTTGGCCAAAGGGGATATTGATCCGGCGTCTCTGCCGGCTATTGGCGACATGGCTGGCTCCGGCAGTTTGCTGCGCGATCTGGCTGGCGCCACCCTGGCTTTTCACGAAACCAGTGTGGCAAACCGGCAGGCGCAGATCGATCTTGGCGAACGCATGAAGGAGTTGTCTTGCCTGCTTGATGTGCTGCAGATTATTCAGCGCGATGATTTTGAGATTGACCTAATCCTCGAAACCGTGGCGGCACGACTGGCGGCTGCGATGTTTTATCCGGGGCGGGTGGCCGGACGAATTGAATGTGGCGAGCAAGTATTTGGTCTTGTCGCCAGCGGTCCAGAGATCTCTGCTGCTTTTGTCGGCGTCGGCGGTAAGCCATCACGCGTGGCGGTGGCTTATCGTGATTGCCCGCCGGGCGAGACGAGCGAGTTGTTTTTTGCCGAGGAGCAGACCTTGCTCGATGCCATTGCGACTTATTTGGCCGGTGCTATCGAGCGGCGGGCCATTCTTGCCGTGGAGCGCGACCGTCAGGCATTGTTTGATGCGGTTATTGCCGGTGCGCCGGATGCGATTGAATTGCTGGAAGCGAAGAGCTTGCGCTTTGTCGAATCCAATGAGGCGAGTTGCCGCATGTTGGGCTACTCGGGCGAGGAAAAGCTGGGCTTGTCCCTGCCGGATATTCAAGGGGAAGGGATGCCGGCGGCGCTCAGGGCAATGCTGGACGAGGTGGGCGATGAGCATGAAGCCAAGTTCGAGACGCTTTATTGCCGTAAGGATGGCTACCTGATTGATGTTTGGGTCAGTGTGCGCAGGGTTTGCCAGAGTGGCCGTGATTATCTGGTGATGATCTGGCGTGACATTACGGCTGAAAAAGCCGCAGCGGCTGAAATTCGCAAGTTGTCGCTGGTGGTCGAGCAAAGTCCGAGTTCTGTGGTGATCACGGATACCGATGGCCGCATCGAATATGTCAATGATGCTTTTGCAAGTAGTTCCGGTTATTCCCGGGAGGATCTATTGGGGCGTAATCCGCGATTTTTGAAGTCGGGAAAAACTCCGAGAGCGACCTATCAGGCAATGTGGGAGTCGTTGACGAGTGGCCAGACCTGGAAGGGTGAATTTATCAACCGGACGCGCCAGGGAAAAGAGCAGATCGAAGCGGCGATTATCGTGCCCTTGCGGCAAAGTAATGGGCAGATCACCCATTATGTGGCGATCAAGGAAGATGTCACCGCCAAAAAAGAGCTGGATAAAAAGTTGAACCAACTTTATCTGGCGGTTGAGCAAAGCCCGGAAAGTATTGTGATTACCAATCTGGATGCTCAGATTGAATATGTTAATGCGGCTTTTTTGCGCAATACCGGTTATAGCCGGGAAGAGGTCTTTGGGGAGAATCCGCGCGTCCTTAAATCGGGGCTGACACCGAAGGCCATTTATGAGGATATGTGGGCGACGCTGGCGCGGGGCGAACTTTGGTGCGGCGAGTTGGTTAACCGGCGCAAGGATGGCAGCCAATACATCGAGTTGGCCAATATTGCGCCGATTCGCCAGGCGGATGGCGCGATTACCCATTATTTGGCGATCAAGGAAGACATCACAGAAAAGAAACAGATGAGTGATGAACTTGAACGCCACCGTGAGCATCTCGAGCAGTTGGTGGAGAGCAGGACGGCAGCTTTGAATATGGCGATCAACGAACAGAACGCGTTGTTCGATACCGCCGCTTCCGGCATCGTGCTGGTCAGGGAACAGACGGTGATTCGTTGCAATCACCGGATGGATGAAATGTTTGGTTATGCCCACGGCGAGATGCTCGGGCAGTCGACGCGAATCTGGTATCCCGATGACGAATCGTTTGTCGCTTTGTGGGCGGAAATTTATCACCTGGTGGCGCAGGGGGGGATTGATGTTCGGGAGATGCCGTTTGTGCGTAAGGACCGTAGCCGCCTGTGGGTGCGCTCATCCTGCCGGGCGATTGATAAAACGGATTTGACCAAGGGGCTGGTGGTTCTTTTTGAAGATATTAGCGTTGAGCGTGCGGCGGCAGAGGCTTTGCATCGCTCCCATGAGGAACAGCAGGCAATTTTCGATACGGCTAACTCGGGGATTGCGTTGATCAAGGAGCGCATTATTTTGCGCGGCAATCGCCGACTGCACGAAATGTTCGGCTGGCCGGCGGGCGAAATGGTGGGGCAGCGGACTTCCATTTGGTATGCCGATGCCGCAGCAGAGGCGGCGGGCGGTGGTGAAGTGTACGTGGCGATCTGGCGCGGCGAGGTGCATCGTCGGGAGCAGGCTTTGGTCCGCCGTGATGGTCACCTGTTTTGGGCGCGCCTGACCGGTACGGCAGTTGATGTGGCCGATCGCGATAAAGGGACGGTCTGGGTGATCGAGGACATCACGGCCGAACGTACTGCGATTGAGCAGATACGGCAGGCGCAGGTGCTGGCCGAGGTGGCGGCACGCACGAAATCGGACTTTTTGGCCAATATGAGTCACGAAATCAGGACGCCGATGAATGCCATTATCGGTATGTCGCATCTGGTCATGAAGACCGATTTGACGCCGCGGCAGCGGGATTTTCTGAAAAAGATCCAGGGTTCGAGCAAGCATTTGCTCGGCATCATTAACGATATTCTTGATCTGTCAAAAATCGAGGCGGGCAAGATGGTTGTCGAGCATCTTGATTTCGAGCTGGAAAGGGTGTTTGAAAATGTCACCGGCCTGATTTCAGAAAAAGCGGCAACCAAGGGGCTGGAACTGATCATCGCTATCGATGCCGATGTGCCGCCGGGCCTGATCGGCGACCCGTTGCGCGTCGGGCAAATTCTGATCAATTACGCCAATAACTCGGTCAAGTTCACCGAGCGGGGCGAAATTGTGATTCGGGTGGAGGTGGTCGAAAAAACGGCTGAGGATGTGCTGCTCCGTTTCTCGGTGAGCGATACCGGGATTGGTATCGATGAAGAGCTGCGTAGTCGCCTGTTTCAAAATTTTGAGCAGGCCGACACCTCGACGACGCGAAAATATGGCGGTACGGGCCTCGGACTAGCCATTTCCAAACAGCTGGCGGGTTTGATGGGCGGTGAGGTCGGTGTCGAGAGTGAAATAGGCAAAGGCTCGGTCTTCTGGTTTACCACCCGTTTTGGGCTAGGTGAAGAAAAAGTTCGGGAACTGCTGCCCGATCCCGATTTGCGGGGTCGCCGCATGTTGGTGGTTGATGACAACGAATATGCGCGCCTGGTGATTTGCGACCTGCTGCGCGGCATGTCCTTTGAAGTGGTCTCGGTGGGAAGTGGGCATGAGGCAGTTGCCGAGATAAAGCATGCGCTTGCGGTCAACGCACTTTTTGATGTGATTTTTCTCGATTGGCAAATGCCCGGGATGGATGGCGTGTCGACGGCCCGGGAGATCCGGCGTCTGTTGTCGCCCCAAACGCCGAATTTGATCATGATTACCGCTTACGGGCGTGATGAAGTGATGCGCACCGCCGCTGAAATCGGGATTGAAGAAGTGCTGATCAAGCCTGTTGCGCCCTCCCTGCTTTTTGATGCGGTGATGCGGACCCTGGGTGGCGCACAGCGCGATCATCTTGAGATGGCGATTACCGCGCCGAGCCGAAGTCTGGCTGAGATTGTCGGAGCGCGCATTTTGCTCGTTGAGGATAACGAGCTGAACCAGGAGGTTGCGACGGCGTTGTTGAGCGATGCCGGCTTTGTCGTCGAGGTGGCCGAAAATGGCGCCATTGCCCTGGAAATGCTTCGTCAGCGGCCGGCCGATGCGGCTTACGACATTGTGCTGATGGATATGCAGATGCCTGTGATGGATGGCCTGACGGCAACCCGTGAAATTCGCAAACTGGCGCAATGGGACAATCTGCCGATTATCGCGATGACGGCGAATGCCATGGCTGGCGTCCGTGAGCGTTGTCTCGATGCCGGTATGAATGACCACGTCCCGAAACCGATCGATCCGGATGATTTATGGGAAAAATTACTGCAATGGGTCAAGCCCCGGCCAACTGCCATAGAGGGGGAGATAGTCTCCGCCGGTATTCCTTTGGCGGTCGATAAAGCGACTGAAGCGTGCGCAGAAAACCGTGTTGCCATCGCGCGGTTATCGCTCATCCCCCGTCTTGATGCGGCCAAAGGCTTACGTCAATCTATGGGGCGTGAGAGGTTATATCTTTCCTTGCTCGATAAATTCGTCGCTGGGCAAGCTGATTTTTCAGCCCGGATGGCGGCGGCGCTGG
>CAZLPR010000025.1:12785-13048 GCA_964561415.1 uncultured Dechloromonas sp.
CGATTTGCGGTTGGCGACGCGCCTGGCTCATACCCTGAAAGGGGTGTCCGCCCAGATCGGCGCAATGGAAATTCGCGATGAGGCCGAGCGTCTGGAATTTTTGTTGGCTCAGCCAACTTTGCCGCCTGAATTAACGGCGTCTTTGGCGACGATTTCGATGTCTTTATCGGCGTTGACCGCAGCAATTGATGCCGTACTGCCCGCCAAATTGGTAGTCAAGGCTGCGAGCACGATTGATCTGGAAAAATTGGGCGAGATATGCC
>CAZLPR010000025.1:13058-13367 GCA_964561415.1 uncultured Dechloromonas sp.
ACTGCTGGCCCAGTTGGCGGCGGATGATTTTTCCAGCAGCAGCACGGTCGAGGCCAATGAAGCGATATTACGGGCAGCGATGGGGGCGCGGTTCGCCCCCTTTGCGGCCGCGCTTGAGGCTTACGATTTCGGCGGCGGACTCGAGCAGCTTGGCGAGTTTTGTCGCATGCAAGGCATGGCTATTTAACCTTGATTCCTCAGTTGACCGCTTATCCCTCCACGGCAAGCCTTGTGTATGCGGGCTTCTTCTCCTTCGCTGTGCTTCACCGATTGGGTGATAGCACTACGCACCCGCCGGCACGTCTGGGC
>CAZLPR010000026.1:0-9724 GCA_964561415.1 uncultured Dechloromonas sp.
CGACCACCGAAAGCAGGCCGCCCTGCAACTGGCCGACGCGCATCCGCCGCACGATGTCGGTTTCGCCGCCCTGGCTGCCGTCGGGATAAACCAGATATTTGGCATTGCCGCCCTGGGTACTGCGCCAGGCTTCGCCGAGTTCCATCAACTGTTGGTGGTAAAGCGAATTTTTCGGTGCCAGTGTTGCAATCCGCAACTGCTTGTCTGCCGCCATGACGCTCCAGCTCAGCACGCAAGCGAGCAATAGCGCCATCAATCGAGCCCATTTATTCATGCTTTTCTCCCTGTTTTTTTCGTTTGTTTCAGAACAAATCATCGGTTTTTTCCAGTAACCAGCGCGCCCGCCGGCGCATGACCTCGTTTTGCAGCGTGAACGGACTGCCTGCCTCATCCCTGATCGCCAGAGCCTGCTGCAGCAGTTGTTCAAACATCGCCCGGTCGCCGGCGGGCTGGGCATAAGATTCCGCTTTGCCGAGCAATGGCCCGGCGCTTTGGCCATTGGCCTGAACAATCGCCTGATCGAACCAGCGCAGCGCCTGCGCCGGGCTAGCGCCCGGGCGCGATGCTTCAAAAGTCGCCAACAGCCCGGTTAAGGCGCCCTGTCCCCAGTCCGGATCGACCGCCCAGGCAATGTGGGCCAGGCGCACGGCGAGCGGCAGATCGGCCACGACCTCAGGATTGTCTTTGCTCAGTGAAATCCAGCCGCCCCAGGAGGCAGCGGCCCAATAGGCGAGACCGAGTTGTTGCGCGCTGAGTACCGGCCAATCCTTGGGTTGTGGGCTGGCCAGTGCCTTGGCGAAACCGGGCTGCCCGCTTTCCAGCGCGCTCATGGCATGACGCTGGGCCCGTGCGTAGAGTTTTGCCGCCCGCTGGCGCAGCCGTTGCGCCGCTTTGGCGTCGGTCGCTTCAATCTGTTCGGCTTCGAAGGCGACGAAGGCATAAGCATATTGCGTGAAACCAGCGGCGACCGATTCTGCCAGCGCGCCGTGCCCTGGTTCCTGGCGCAGGATGGCTTCGGAAAACTTCAGATAAAAAGCGCTGGCCTCGCGGGCCAGATCGAGGTCGGACTCCACCGCCAGCCCTTGTCCGGCCAACTCGTCGGCGATGCCGCCAATGACCATCTGGCGGGGAGAGCAGGCGCCGAGAAAGAGGGTGAGGAGAAACAGGGTAAGCGCTGAGCGGGTAGCGTATCGGGCTGAATGGAGCGTGACCATTGGTTCGATCTGACCAAAGGTTCTTACAGTAGCCAGCCAATATTGCGCCCACATGACATCGACGGGCAGACAAGCGCACGGTTGCGATATCGCACTCATAAAGCCCCTGCCGATTCAATCGCAATGTCTGGCGATTACTCGTATCCATTATTCTGAACCGACGAAACGGGGTATTTGCCGCTCGCTAAGGCACGCCTACGATCACTCATCTGAATTGCAGATTGATTGGCTCAAGTGCGCAGATTCGCGGTTTGCTTACGCCCTTGATTCATAACGTTTGTGCAGCGGGGTTGGCAAATGTTGATAGAGGAAATTTCATTTCGTGAATGGGTCATCTGCAAGGTTCGGCGGGGGAAGGCGTTATCTGCTGTCGCCCTTACTGTGCGTGATGGTTTCGCTCGGCCGCGCGGGCGTACGACTGCTTTAGTTGTGCGGCAGCCAGATGACCGGCGAGGCGATTTGGAGGGCCATGGTTTGATGCGCAATGAACAGCGCCGTAAGCCTGAGCGACGGTTTTTTGAAATCGAGGAGACGTCGTTTGACGAGTTTGAGCGCTGGAAAAATGGCTTGAAACTTGCATCGACCGGCGGCATGCGATGAGCGGGCCGGCGTTGTCAGTGTTGAGCGTGGATCTTGCCGGTGATGCCAGGCTGTCCAGAAAGCTTGACGCGCGTGAAGTGGGTTATGTGCTGGGGCGCTGCGAGAAACGCATTCGCTATGCGCTGAAGCGTCACGGCGGCTCGGTTGTTTCGCGTACCGACCGTCATTTGACCGCATTTTTTGCCGATGGCGGGGCGGCCTGGCAATCGGCCGTCGAGATGCGGGAACGGGTGGCTGCGTTGCCACTCTATGCCGGGCTAGCGGTGAGTATGCGCATTGGCATTTGCTCCGGTCATCATTTCGATGAGGCGCGGTTTTTTTCTGGCGATGGCCCGAATCCGGCGAGCAGACTTTCGGCTCAGGCTGATCCGTTGCATATTCTGTTGAGTTTGCCGAGACGGCTGAAGCTTTTACCTGAATGGTTGCCGACGGCTGAGCCGCGTCAGGATTTGCCGCTGATTTGTGGCAAACGGCGTTTGGATATCTGCCAAATTGCCTGGCAGGAAGCTTCGTCGCCGGTAGTGCAAACGCTGCTTTCAGCCTTGGGCCGGGGGCCGGAACGCTTACGCTTGCAACATCAAGGCCGGGGGCACCGGGTTGATGTCGGGCGGCCAGTGTTGAGTCTTGGGCGTCAACCTGGCTCGGATATTTTTTTGCGGGATGCGCGCTGCTCGCGGCAGCATGGAACGATTGAACGCTGTTTTGACCGCTTTTTCTTCGTTGACCGCAGCGCTAACGGCACTTACCTGCTTCAGGAAAATAAGACGCCGGTTTTTATTCATCACAAGGCACATGTCTTGTTGGGCCGCGGTCGCCTTTATCTTGGCTCACCGTCGGCGGAGAAGGGAGTCGAGTTGATTGAATTTCAGGCCAGCAACCTGATTTGAGCGTTTGCGTGGTATTGGGGCGAGCCGTGCCGGGTCAGTTTTTCAGCAACAGAACTGCGGCTGCATCCAGATCAGATTTTTTTACCAAGCCGAGTTTTTTCTGAATGATGCGACCGTTGCGGTCGATGAAGAGTGTGTAAGGCAGGCCACCTTTGGTGTTGGCCAGCGCTTGCATAAGCGGGATACCTTTTTCCTTGGCGACGAAGACGGGATAGTCCATCTCGTAGGCTTCGGCAAAGTCTTTGGCGGATGCGGCGTTGTCTTCAATGCCGATGCCGAGAACTTCAATTTTCCCCTGGTGCATGGCGCGAAACTTGATCAGTTCCGGTATTTCTGCCCGGCAGGGGCCGCACCAGCGGGCCCAGAAATTGACCACCAGCGGCTTGCCTTTGTAGCGTTCGAGGGCAATCGGTTTGTCGTCGAAATCGTTCAGTGTTGCTGCAAAGAGCGGCGCCGAGGAGGTTTCCTCATCAGCCGCGGCCATGGAAAAAAAGGCTGGCCCGACGGTCAACGCCGAAAACAGGGCAAAAACGAGGCTTGCAAAACGCTTTTTCAAGGCAGGTCGCCGCGGCGGAAAATGAAGTAACCCGTGGTCGCGCTGAGGATGCCGAGCGCGGCCGGGTAGACCAGAGCGAAAATCTTGTAGCCAGTGACGCCGAAGAGATCAAGGATGACATAGGCGGAAGGCCCGAGCACGATCAACTGCGGGTCGAACAGGGCGAGGGCGGCGGTGCGGAAAACTTGCAGCGGGTTGGCCAGGGCCAGCGTGACGGCCAGTTCCGGCGCAACTTTGCCCTGAATCATCACACCGAGCAGGATCAGGTCGAGGAAAAGGAGCAGGAAGAGCCAGACCATGAAGGCAGCGCCCTGGGCCATGTCGGTGGTACGGGCGATGGATGAAATGAGCATGCCGATGCCGAGAAAGCACATGGCCATGACGGCGAGCAAGGCGGTGTAGTAGCCGAACATTTCCCACGGCACTTCAATTTCCTGAATCGTTGCCCAGCCCACGGCGCCGAGCATGGCGAGAAAGACGGGTGCGAAGACAACGATGTAGCGGCCGAGAATCTTGCCCCAGAACCAGGCGGAGAGCGATACCGGCAGCGAGAGCAGGTATTCGAAGACGCCTGCTTCGCGGTCGCCGGCGACGGATCGCACCGTGGTAATGAGGACGAAAATCGGCAGAATCGCCATGGTCAGCTGGATGTAGGTGACGAGCAGGCGGGAGAGGCCGATGAAACCGAGAACGCGCGATTCGGTCAGGCCGAAGAGGAAGAGCAGGGCGACGATGCCGCCGAAGACCAGTGTGTATATCTGGAACCAGCGGGCGCGCAGGGATTCGACGATATCGAGTTTGGCGGTGAGCCACAGTTGCTTCATTTATTTGCCTTTGGCCAGGATGTGCTGGCGCATGTCGGTGAAATCGAGGCTGCCTGGCATCGGGGTTGAGACGGCAGCAAAGTTGTAGCCCATCGGTGAGGCTTTGGTCATGTACTGGGCGCGCTTCGGGTCGAGCCAGCGCATGTCTTCGCGGCTCTTGCTGGTGAAGTCGGCGACCCAGAAGCGGCTGCCGGCCTCGGTCAGCCAGGGGTATTTTTCGGTGTTGTCGCGTAGCCAGAAAACCAGGCAACCGATGTCGTCAAATTTGAATACGGTTTTGTTTGGGCCACCGCTTAACTGGGCGGCGAAGCGGCGGTCGGAGATGACCATGCTGCAGCGTGTGCAGGTATCGCGATCCCATTTGATTTCGGCCATGCCGTCCGGCCAGCTGTCTTTTTTGCAGCCGGATAGTGCCGCGGCGAGTGGCGTCAACAAGAAGCCGCTGCTGGCAAGCTGGCCAAGAAAGCGGCGGCGTTCGGGTTGCCGGCACATCTTCAGTTTGCCGCTTCAGCGAGCGAAAGTTCGCTGACCAGCGCCGTGTAGCGCGAAATGATGCCGAGGAAGCGCAGGCGGTCCGGCCCGGCGATGCTGCCTTCCCAAACCAGGTTGTCGTTGCAGCTAGCAAATTTCCAGCCATCCAGCGCTTTGGCGAAAGCCGGCTCGAAGCGGCTGAGAACAACGCGGCAGGCGAGGGTGGCGGTCAGTGAAACAGCATCGGCCACCTTGTCGTCGAGGACGACTTTGCCCATGTCCATTTCGATGACCCGATTGACCAGTGCTGAGACTTCGTCGAGCCGGTGGCTGGAGATAATCATGGTTGAATCTTCAAGGCGTTCGGCCAGCAGATCGAAGAAAATCTTGCGCGCTTCGGGATCGAGGTTGGCGGCGGGTTCGTCCATCACCAGTACCGTCGCGTCACGGCCGAGGGCGATGGCGATCAGCAGTTTCTGTTTCATGCCGCCGGAGAGGCGGACGAATTGGCGGGCCAGAATGCTCTCGAGATCGAGCCCGAGGCGTTTGGCGATCTGGTGAATATGCTGCGGATCGGTGCCGCAGAGGGCGGCGGAGAACTCGATCAACTGGCCGACCGGCATTTTCAGCGGTGGCGGTAACTGCGGCACGAAGCCGATGTTGCCGAGCACGGTGGTGCGGTTGTTGCGCGGGTCGAGGCCGTTGATGGCGACGGTGCCATCGTGGGTATATTCGCCAAGCAGGCAGCGGATCAGCGTGGTTTTGCCGGCACCGTTCGAGCCGATCAGCGCGACGCGCTCACCGAGGCCGATGTTGAGGGTAATGCCGTCGAGCACGCGGGCGCGACGGAAGTTCTTGGCAACGTTGTTGAACTGGATCATGGGGCCGGATTATAAAAGGGCTGCTACGGTCAACCTTGAATTTCGATCAAAAAATCAGAGCAGCTTTTGCAGACCCTTGACTTCGAAGGTCAGCGAGCCGGTGGGGCAGGCATCGACACACAGGCCGCAACGCGTGCAGTCCGGGCCAATCGGCACTTCGGTATCGACGGCGCGTCCCTTGATGACGGTATCCAGTACGTGTGGCACCAGGCAAACCTTGCGGCAGTCACCTTCGTGGAAGCAGCCGTCAAGTTTGTATTTGATGCGAACGGGCGAAATGATGCCGACGACACCATAGGTCAGGCCGATCGGGCAGGCATAGCGGCACCAAGCGCGACGCGAGAAAAAGACTTCGAAGAAAAGCAGGGCGAGCACCCAGAGTAGAGCCAGGCCGGGGCCGTAGATCAGGGCGCGGGACAGAATGCCAGTCGGCGAAATGGCCTCGAAGACGGTATAGCCGGTGGCCAGGGCGAGCAGGGCGAAGATGAGCCAGAAGACGGTGCGCAGCCGGCGGTCCATGTTTTGGTCGGTGACCAGTTTTTTCTTGGCAAGATAAAGGTGGAGCTTTTCGGCCCATTCGGCGAGCAGGTGATAAGGGCAAACCCAGGAGCAGAAGGTACGCCCGCCGAGTAGCGCCCACAACACCAGCACGGTGCCGGTACCGATAATCAGGTTATTGATGATGTGCTTGTGGGCGAGCATGACCTGCAAGGCAGAGTTGAGGTCGATCAGGTGGAAGCCGACAAAACGCGAGGCGGTGAGGGCGCCTTCGAGAATCTGGATATCGAGAAAGAAGGAGAGGGTGAACAGCAGGTTGGCAATAATCAGCGTAATCCAGCGCCGGTTGCGCCACTTGTTCGATTTGACTTCGTGCGCCCGCTGGTGGCTCTTGAGTGCCTGCAGATCGTCCTTGTTGGTCAGCCGCTTCATGACGTGCACCTGCTGCGCCCGCTCGGTGATTTTTTCCGGCTTGGTCGGCTCCCAGCCAAACATGACCTTGATTTGCTGGACGAATCGGCGTTTCAAAACATTATTCATATTTTCCATACCTCGCCGGCTTCGATGGTGATTGCGGCCGGTTCAACCGGACAGATCATTTCGCAGACGCCACAGCCGACACAGGGTTCATGAACGACAGGCGATTTGCGTTGGCTGCCATCCGGTGCGAAAACCGTTTCAATCGAAATGGCGCCTTTGATCGGGCAGGCACGGACGCAAAGGTCGCATTCGGCAACGTCATAGGGGTGCGCGCTGACCTTGATCGGCTTCCAGCGGTCGACATCCATGTAACGGAGTTCACCTTTGAAATCGGCGCCCCGGGCCGGGCCTTTGAAGCCTTTGCCCTGAATGGCCAGGCAGGCTTCCGGTCGACTCAGGCGGGCGACGCCAATGCGCTCGTTCATATTCAGCGTCGGCTCGGCATCGTTTTCCTTGGCGAGCAAAATCGGCTTGGCCTTGAGTTCGGCGCCAGCGCGTACCGGCAGAAAATCCGGCTTGTGGTAAGTCAGCGAACCGGTCGGACAGGCGAGAATGCATTGCACGGCATCGCAGGAGAAATCACAAGCCTGCTTACGGGGATCGATGTAGGGCGTGCCGACGCCCATGCCATCAACCAGATCGGCCAACTTGATGGCTTGCACCGGGCAGACCTGAACGCATTGACCGCATTTGATGCAGCTACCGAGAAAATCTCTTTCATCCAGCGCACCGGGTGGGCGCAGGCGTTTTTTCTTCGCATAAATCAGTGGCAGAAAGCCGGAGAGCGCGGCGCCTAAAACGCCGCCCGTCAGCAAGGTCGTGCGGAGAAAGCGGCGGCGGTTGGTTTGGCGCTTGGCTTTGGAAAGCGCTGGCATTGTTTTAGCCGGCTGCTTTTGGTCAATCTCGTTCTCACTCATGATTGCGCTAACCTCGCGGGTTTGACGAAGCGTGGTTTTTCATCGCGCAGGATCAGGTCGGGCGATGAGAAGGGGGCCAGGCGCTCGAGAAAATCAAGCAGTTCCATCACTGGTGAGTTGCGGAAAAACCGGGCGATGGGCAATTCGATCCAGATTTGATCGGTGTAGGAATACAACTCATGTGCCTGGTCACCGATTTGGTCGCTGTTCCGATCAAAGCCCTGATAGTCATCCCAATAATTACCAAACCAGGTATTTTTTGGGCTGTTATTGTTGTCGCCGTGACCACCGTAGGCGACCTGTGTCAGGTTGCCCTCGAAAATGTTATCGACCATGTTGTTGCCGCCGGTTTCGCTGTTGAACAGAATGCCGATACCGTTGTAGGCGAAGCGGTTGCCACGGATATCGATGGTGCTGTCGGGCTCGAACGGCGAAAGATCGGAACCAATACCGATGCCACAATAAATAATCTCATTGTTTTCAATGCGCGTGCCAGAGGATTCCTTAAAACCGATTCCCATGCCGGTGGCGCCGGTAGCATGCGAAATCACGTTGTTGCGGACGATCCCTCCAGCCGTGTACATGAAGTAAACGCCAACGGCGTTGTCATAAAACTGGTTGCGCTCGACGATGTTGTCGTTGGCGAACATAAAATGAATTGAATAACGACTGCGGCGGCCGAGATTGTCGCGATACGTGTTGCGATGGGAGTACCAGGCGACCATGTCACGTGAATCGATAATCTGATTCTTCTCGACCACGTTGTCGTTGCTGTACCAGAGCCGCAGGCCGTCGCCGCGCACCCCCAGATCGAGATCCTTGGAGCGGATTTCGTTGCTGCGAATCACATTGTTGTTGGATTGCTTGAGATCAATTCCAAACAGGCAATTGTCGATCTTTACATTTTCGATCACGTTGTGATTGCCGCGTAGGTCGAGGCAGGAGTCATCGGTATCGTGCGAATCGCCGGAGCCGGTCAGGTGCAGGCCACGGATCACCGAATCATTGGCATTCAACTGTATGACCGTGCCTTTATCACCGGAGTCGATGGTTACCTGATCATTGCCGTCGATAGTCAGCGGCTTGTCGATGACAACCGGGCCGGCATAAATGCCGGGTGGCGGCTTGAGGACGGAACCTGCCGCAGCCTTGTCGACCAGATCCTGAAACGGTTTCAGGCCATGTACCCGTTTGTTGCGCTCGGCGAGCATGAAGGTTGGCTTCGGCCGATTGATCGTCACGCGTGGCGCTTCACTCATGTCGGCGTTGGTGCCACGCTCCTGTTCCGAAATCCCGTTGGAAAAGGCGAGGGCTAGCATGCTCGTCAGCCCCGCCTTGATCAATGTCTGGAGTCGAAGCATGGCGACTACTCGGCTTGACCTTCACGTAATTGTTTGCGCCGGATGAGCAGTGCCAGCATCATGCAGACAAAGATAATAACGAGCAAACCGTAGCCCCAGTAAGGGTAGGAGAAGGTTGAAAATTGTGCAACCTTGCCTTCGCCGAAAACAGTAGGCATGAAAGGCTTGACGGTGAAGGCGCCCCACGGATGCATGTTGTGACCGAAGAACCACAACCAGCCGGCGTAGGTGATAACAAAGAAAAGCGGCAACAAAGCCGGTACCAGCGCCAGCAGCAACTGGAACGGGCGAATTTTGGCGACGCCGGCAATAACGATGGCCATCACGGCAATCAGGCCAAAGATGACGACTTTCGAAATATTGCGAACGTTGTCACCCCATATCTTGATCCGGTCCATATCCTTGAAGAAGGCACCTGAGTCATGCATATAGCTCTGGACATGGGTTTCAAGATGTCCCAAGACGAACTGGTCGGTGAGCATCCAAGCGGCGACGGCAATAAAACCTGCGGTCAACACGATTAGACGCGGTTTTTTCCTGGCCATCGTGAAGGCCAGCAGCATCACGGCGAAGAAGCCAAAGAAGAACTTGGCCAAGGGTTTCTCAACCGGTGCGCCAGTAGAGATCGGGTACATGCCGACGTAGTGGTTGATGGTGTTCATTTCATGAACGCAATCAAGACCTTCAACCCCCTTTTCTTCTTTTTGGGCCGCATCGGTAATCGGGTTATAGCGCTCTTCGTCGCCAACCATGTCTTTCTGAATGATCTCATTGGCCATGCGGGTGCCTTTGCCGGCAGCCTTGCAACCGTTATAGACACCATCAAAATGGAAGTGAATACGGATGCCATCAGGGAAAGCATCTTCCGGATAATTCGGGGCGGTCAGGGAAACCCACCAGATTGGGGCGAAATAGGAGGCGATCAGCGCAATCAGCGCGATCAGGGTCAAACCACTAACGATTTTATTTTGTTTATCCATCGTTCTGCTCTCTCTGTTTTGTTACGCCCGGTATTGAGCCGGGTGGCGCTGCCCG
>CAZLPR010000026.1:9734-13243 GCA_964561415.1 uncultured Dechloromonas sp.
TCAGGAACTACCTTACAGGCCTCTTGATTTTCGTGCCGCCTTCGGCTTACACATATTACCCGGCATGACCAGGCTGGACTGATAAGCAGAAATTGAGATCAATTGGTCATCGGTGTATTTTTTGATGATCTTGACCATATCTGGATTGGCATTACGACGATGGCCGTTACGAATCTCAGTCATTTGACGCAACAGATATTTGTAATGCTGACCAGCGATCACAGGATAGAACTTTTCCTTATTGCCTTCGCCGTTCTTGCCATGGCACTCCAAGCATTCTTTCTCGTATAAGACTTTTCCATCGGCGATACGTTTTGCCGTATCGGTCGGTGGCGCCCAATTTGGATCCAAATTGTCACCTGGCTTCGAGTCGTAATGACCATGATCCAGCGGAATACACAGTTTCTCGATATAGGAAGCCACGTTGGCCAATTCCTGAGCATCGGTCAAAGTCGCGGCGAACGGGTACATCGTTGGGTTATCACGCAGGCCGGCACGGATGTCAGCCATTTGCTTGATCAGTACGGTGGTGTGCTGGCCGGCAAGTTGCGGGAAGGTGCCGTCTGGGCGACCGGCGCCGGAGGGTAGGTGGCAGGCGCCGCAGGTTTCATAACCTTCTTCGCCGGCCTTCGGGTCGCCTTTTTTGGTCAGGGCTTCGCTCTTTTCGCCGCCTTGAGCGTTCCATTTGTAATCCTTGCCTTCGATGCCCTGTGTTTTGGGCGCTTGTGGCGAGGCAACGGCGATGCCTGCAGAGAGCAGGCCGATCAAAAGGAGTGATGCTTTCATGTTTGGTTTCCTTCTATGGCAGGGTGTTTTGAACGCTGAAAGGATTGTCTCACCCTGAATATCAGCGTTCGTTGATATTTATCAGAAGCCTGAAAGTTTCAGCTTTTCTTGTTACTTCAACTTGGCCAGATATTCGGACAACGCTTTGATTTCCTCATCATTGACGAGGTGCATGACACCTTTCATTGCAGCGGTTTGGCCGTTGTTACGAGCGCCGCTCTTGATGTCTTTCATTTGCTGCTCAGTATAGGCAGCATTCTGGCCGGCAACTTTCGGGTAATTCGGCATCAACGGCTTGTCACCTTTGGCGCCATGACAGGCCGAGCAGGTTTTGTCTTTGAAAAGGGCGGCGCCATCGGGGGCGGCGATGACGGGACTGGCGACAATCGCCGCGGCGATTAGAGACATTACAAATTTCATGGGTATTTCTCCTGGATGTGAAACGGGGAGCAGATTGACTCTGCTCCCCGATATATGCCTTAAGTCAAATCAAGTTTTTGCTTACTTGACTTTCTTGGCACCGTTTTGCTCAAGGTAGGTCTTGGCACGCAGACCGATGTCAGCAGCCTTGACCTGGTATTGCCAGATCTGTTCAGACCACAGGTTGGCGTTATCCCAATCCTTCTTGGCGGCAGCAGCATCCGCCTTGGCTTTGGATTCCTTGATCTTGCCAAGTTGGTCGGTTGCATCTTCAACCATGGCGACGACATCCGGGAAGTCCTTGTAATTGACGCTGGTGATGTAGCCCACCACGGAATCAATAACGACCTGGGTATCAACAACCTTCTTCACAGTCGCCTTATAGTCGGCTTCGGTGTAGCTGGCTTTAGCAGCAGCGCTCGTCTTGCTCGGCTTCCAGCCCTTCGGCTTGACCAGCAGGTAACCCTGCATTTCAAGGTGCAGTGCGGAGCAGAATTCCGTGCAGTAGTACGGATAGACGCCTTCCTTGTCGGCCTTGAACTTGACAGTAACTGTCTTACCCGGCTCGATGGATGCATGCACGTTGTAGGTCGAGACTGCGAAACCGTGGGTTTCGTCCTGAGCGCGCTCAAGATTGGTCAGGTGGACTGTGATTTCGTCACCCACCTCAGCCTCGATGGTTTCCGGGGTGATGTGCGAACGGATCAATGTGCCATAGACCGTAATCTTGTTGCCCTTCTTGACGGTTTCTTCTTCGCCAGCGCGGGTAGCGCCCGGGTGCGGCTTGTCGGTACGGGAATCGGTACCCACTTTGTAGCGAACGCCCGGTTTCAGCTTGGAGGCTTCGATGGCAACAACGTAGTGCGGCTCGCCCAAAGGTAGCGGCATGTCGTACAGCAGTTGCATCTTGTCGTTGCTGATGTCGATCAACTGGTGGCTCTGCGGCTGCAGCGGACCAACCGGGTTGAAACGGTCAATCGACAGCTTGTTCAGTGCAACCAGGTAACGACCTTTCGGATCGGCCGAATCACCTTCCATGGTCATCAGGTGACCGATGTTGTAGTGCACGGAGATCTTGTCGAGAACCTTGCCTTCACAGTGGTTCCATTTGACAACTTGCGAGTCAACATAAAGTGAGGTGTAGGCGATACAGGGCTTCGAGTCGTACTGGGTGTGCAGTGGGCCGAGGCCAAGTTGGACCTGGGTGTGCAGCGCATCCTTCATAGCGATGACTGGAATGCCGTACGGATCCTTGGATTCGAACTTGCCGGCCGAGATGGCGGCTTGAATCTTCTCGAAGGAATAGACGGAAACGTGGGTATCGAGCTTGCCGGCAACGGTAATGAACTTGCCATCAGGTGTCACATCGGCGCCGTGCGGTGATTTTGGTTCCGGTACCAGGAAGAGGATGCCTTCCTTGATCGCGGTTTCCATCATCAGCACATTGTGGCCGTTGATCTTCTTTGCTTTACCGGCGGCAACCAGTTCGGCCGCTTTCTTCCAGTTGATCACGTGCAGATAGTCGGTGTCCTTGGCGGAACAACCGGCTTCATACGGCGGACGGCCTTTTTCAATGCCGCCGACGTAACGCTCGGAACAGAAGGAATTGGTGAAGGACCAGCCATCAGACGGGCCTTTGCCGGCGTCCGACAAATCCTGTGAGTAAGGCGGCAGTTCGAGCGAGAAGGAGTTCTTGACGTCGATACGGCCTTCCTTGCGGTCGAATTTCCAGTAAGTGACGCCGCCACGATACTTCTCGTTGAACTCTTCAAGCGGGTGGAACTTCTTGTTTTCGAGCGGGCTGGCGTACTGGGCAGCTTCGATGATGTAGTCGGTATTTGGCGTCACGAAAGCGCCGCCGTGTTCCGACTTGTAGATCGGGTTGACCACGATCTGCTTGGTTTCGAAGTCACGCAGATCGATCACGGCGAGGCGCGGATTGGCCTTGTCGTTGATGAACAGGAACTGGCCGTCGTACTTGCCCTGGGTTTCGGAAATGGCCGGGTGATGTGTGTCGCCCCAGTTGATTTCCTTGCCGTCGATATTGCCCTGACGCAGCACGGCCTTGGAGTTTTCATCGAAGCCATAACCCTGCCACGGCTCCGGTGTGAAGACGCCGATGTACTTCAGAATGCGCATGGACGGAATGCCATACACAATCACCTGACCGGATTGACCGCCCGAGCTGAAGGCAACGAAATCGTCACGCTTGCCGGTCGGCACATAGGTCTTGGATGCCGCCAGCAGATCCTGCTGGCTGAGGTTGCGTCGCTTCATCACATCTTGAAGCGACTCGGCTGACC
>CAZLPR010000027.1:0-11834 GCA_964561415.1 uncultured Dechloromonas sp.
GCCGCTGCCGTTTCAGCTCAATCACATCAATCTCTGGCTGCTGCGCGATGGCGACGGCTGGGTGATCGTTGATACCGGCTTCCCCGACGACGCGGTGCGTGCGGCCTGGGCGCAGATTATCGAGCAACTGGACGGCCCGGTAACACGGCTGATCGTCACCCATTTTCATCCCGACCATCTCGGTCTGGCGACCTGGCTGCTGGAAAAAACCGGCGCGACGTTGCTGATGACGGCCGGCGAATTTCTCACGGCGCATGTCGTCTGGAGCGAAGTCGGCGGCCACGGCGCGCGTTTCATGGTCGAACAATTTCGCCAGCATGGCCTGGATGCCGAGCATTTGGCTAAATTTGAACAGCGCGGTTCGGGCTACCGCAAGGCGGTGCCGGGCTTGCCGGAGTATTACCAACGCCTGAAGGCGGGTGATCTTGCTGCGGTCAACGGCAAAAAATGGCAAATTTTGATTGGTTATGGCCATTCACCTGAGCATATGGCGCTTTACTGCGCCGAACTCGGCGTGTTAATTTCAGGTGACATGCTTTTGCCACAAATATCCACTAATATCAGTGTCTTCGCCGCGACGCCGAACGATAATGCCTTGGGCTGTTTTCTCGATTCTCTGGACAATCTGGCTCGGGAAATCCCGGCTGAAACTTTAGTTTTGCCTTCGCATGGGTTGCCGTTTTTTGGTGTGCAAGCGCGTGTTGCTGCTTTGCATGCGCACCATGAGGAGCGCTTGCGGGCATTGGAAGAGGCTTGTGAAATTGCACCGCAAAGCGCCGCCGAGTTGCTTGATGTCTTGTTTCAGCGGGCGCTTGATACGCATCAAACGATGTTTGCCATGGGTGAGGCCATCGCTCACCTGAATCATCTTGAACAAGCCGGCCGGTTGTCGCGCAATACCGACGCCCACGGTGTTATTCGATACACGCGGTGTAAGACTTGCACCGCGCACTGACAGAGGGAATTTGAAATATGACGCAGAAAACCGAAGAAAAATCATCTAATTTGCCTGATCCGGCCGAAATTACCAAAACCTATGCTGAAGTGGCCCAGCGCGCTTCGCGCCTGATTACGCATTTCATGGAAAAAAAGGCCAAGGAAGGCGTCAATGCGCCGACTGATGAGCTTGGCGTCGCCAAGGCTTTCATGGACATGTCATCACGTCTGATGGCCAATCCGTACAAGATGGCGCAGACCCAGATGAACATGGTCTGGGATTACTTCTCGCTGTGGCAAAACACTTCGATGAAGATGATGGGCGTGCCGGTGCAGGCACCGGTGGCTTCGCCGAAGAAAGGCGACAATCGCTTCAAGGACGAAGAATGGGAAGAGCATTTCCTGTTCGATTTCGTCAAACAGTCTTATCTGATTACGGCCCGTCACCTGCATGACACCGTGGCCGGCACCGAAGGTCTCGACGAGCAGACGCAGCAGAAGGTGAACTTCTTCACCCGCCAGTACATCGATGCGCTGTCGCCGTCCAACTTTGCCATGACCAATCCGGAAGTGTTCCGTGAAACGGTGAAGAGCAAGGGCCAGAACCTGATCAAGGGCCTGAACAATCTGCTGCACGACGTTGAATCCGGCGACGGTCAGCTGCGTATCCGCATGACCGATACCGATGCTTTCGAAATGGGCAAGAACGTTGCCACGACGCCGGGCAAGGTGATTTTCCAGAATCAACTGTTCCAGCTCATTCAGTACACCCCGAGCACGCCGGACCAGAACAAGAAGCCGTTCCTGATCGTGCCGCCGTGGATCAACAAATACTACATTCTCGATCTGCGCGAAAAGAACTCGCTGGTGAAATGGGCGACCGATCAAGGTCACACCACTTTCATCATGTCCTGGATCAATCCGGACGAGAAGCTGGCCGGCAAATCCTTTGAGAACTACCTGCTCGAAGGCTCGCTGGAAGCGATCAACCAGGTCTGTGCCCACACCGGCGAAGACAGCGTCAATCTGGCCGGCTACTGCCTGGGCGGCACGCTGACCATGACGACGCTGGCTTACATGGCGACCAAGAAGGACAAGCGGGCCAATTCCGCCACTTTCTTCACCACCATGCTGGACTTCTCCGAACCCGGCGAACTGGGTATCTTCCTCGACGAAGGTGCGGTGGAAGGGTTGGAAAAACGGATGGCGGAAAAAGGCTATCTCGAAGGTTCGGAAATGGCCGGCACTTTCAACATGCTGCGCGCCAACGACCTGATCTGGTCTTTCGTGGTCAATAACTACCTGATGGGCAAGGATCCGTTCCCGTTCGACCTGCTCTACTGGAACTCAGATTCGACCCGCATGCCGGCCGCGATGCACAGCTTCTACCTGCGCAACATGTATCTCGGCAACCTGCTCAAGGAACCGGGCGGCATCACGCTGGGCGGCGTCAAGATCGACATCGGCAAGGTCAAGACCCCGTGTTACTTCATCTCGACGATCGAAGATCACATTGCGCCGTGGAAGAGCCCCTACATGGGCGCCCGCCTGCCGTCCGGCAATACCAAGTTCGTGTTGGGCGGTTCCGGTCACATTGCCGGCATTGTCAATCCGCCCGTCGCCAACAAGTATGGTTTCTGGACCAACGATGCGACCGATGGCAACCTGCCGGAAAGCCCGGAAGATTTCCTGGCTGGCGCAACGCAAAATGCCGGTTCGTGGTGGACGCACTGGAATCAGTGGGTGAACAGCCTGCCGGGCGGTTCGGCCAAGGTCAAGGCACGCCTGCCGGAAGACGGCACGCTGAAGGTGATCGAAGATGCACCGGGCAGTTACGTCAAGTTCCGTCTGGATACCCAGAAGAAAGCGTGAATTAATTTGCCGCGGTAAGGCAAAGGGAGGCTGCGGCCTCCTTTTTTTCGAACTACAATTTTGGCGGATTGTCCGACTTACATAACAAGGGAGATCATCATGATTTCAGAATCGCCAGTTGTTACTGTTCATATTCCGCCCCCGCTGCGTCCCTATGTCGATGGGCACGAGGAGGTGACCGCGAGTGGTGATACGGTGGGTGAGGTGCTGGTTGCGGTGGGCCATGAATATCCTGCTTTTTGCCGTAAGGTGCTCCAGGCTGACGGCAGTTTGCTGGCCGGCTTTGCGATCTATCTTGGCCCAACCAGCGTGCGCCGGCTGGAGGGCTTGGCAACGCCGGTAGAGATGGAGGAGTTGGTCAGCATCGTGCCGACCGGCGAGGCCGATTAGGATCTGAGCAACGGTAGTTGCGGCAGTTTGGGCCACTCAATGGCATCGAGCATGTTTTTCACAATCAGGCCAAGTTCGGTGTTGCCGGTGATTTCCAGCTCGCGGTTGAAGAACAGCGTATCCGGATCTTCCTGGCGGGCGAGGAGCTGCAGGTAGGCCGAGAGATTGGCCGCAAAGGCAAGATCGGGTTCCCGATCGGGCCGGAAAACCGGGCGGAAGAGGCCGTCGCGATAGGTGTACACGGCCTCGCCGCCGGTATCGAGAACGCGAACGCGGAAAAGTTTGTCTTCCAGCGCGGTCAACTCGTCAATGGGCAGCAAATTCATCTTCAGCGCCGCGTTGAGGCCGGCGACGAGAACGATGGCGTGCGGCCATTGCGGCAGTTTCTGCAAGACGCTGGCGACCAGGCTGGGCAAGCGGAATTTGGGGATGGTGAAATTGGCGTTCATGGTCAGGCTCCCATTTGCTCAAGGGCTTGCGTGTGGCGTTGAACGATGCCGGCATCGCCGAACCAGTAGCCATCGACCAGGCCGCAAGGGTTCCAGTCTTTAACTTCCGGATGCGGTGTTTCGCCGCGTCGGGCCGCGTCAAAAGCGGCAATGATTTCGTTGATGTGCTCTTTCTGCGGGCTGATCCGGATGATATCGATGCCCATTTTCAGCATGTCGGGAATCTCGTGCAACAGGTTGTAGCTTTGCGCCGACATGGTCTGGATGCCGTTGATGCAGAGGAAATCCTGGCCTTCGCGGGTTTTTAGCGTCAAACCTTCGGCATGGTCGAGGCATTTGAACTGGCAGTCATCCTTGTTCAGATCGTAATGACGGGCCGTGAAGCAACGGGCCGAGAAGGCGAGCGGGATTTTGCCGTAGACGAAAACTTCGGTTTCAACGTCAGTCGGCTTGCTCTGGTGCAGGGTTTCGACCAGCGTGCGCGTTGCTTCCAGCGGCGGTGCCCAACGTTTCAGACCGTAGCGGGCATAGGTGGCGAGGGCGGCTTCGTTATAGATATTGAGGTGCGGCCCGGCGACGAAATTCTTGCCCTGAATCAGGTTGACCGCACCCAGGTCATTGGCTTCGACCATGCAGCCGGGAATGTCGGCCAATTCGTCGATCAGGCGGCGTAGCGCCTTGAGGTCGCTTTCCGATTCGAGCAGCGCCTGGGCAGAAAGGACGACTTCCTTGCCGGCATCGCTCAGGTCGCGGGCCAGGCCGACCCAGTCGGCGGTGCGCAATTGCTGGCGGCGCGAGCAGACCACTTCGCCGACATAAATGATGTCGAGGGCGGGGTTTTCCGACATTTCGGCATAAAACGCCATGACTTCAGCTTTGGGCCAAAAATAGAGCAGGGGACCGAGTGAAAGTTTCATATCAAGACCTTAGACGCCGGGGCGTTGAGAACGGCCGGCTGCCATTTTCTCCGCACCTCGGCGTTGCAAAAAATTAACGCCACGGCCGGTTGTAGGCGCCGAGCGTTGCCTGGCTGCCTTCAGAAACCTTGGCCAGATCAGCTTGCCAGGTTGGCTTGATGTGGAAGTTTTCGGGGCCATTGGCCAGGGCATCGAGGGCCGCGCGCAGTGTGCGGGTGACCTGGGTGACGTAGGTCGGGCTGCGTTGGCGGCCTTCGACCTTGATCGCGCGGACGCCGATCTTGACGATCTCCGGCAGGATGGAAACGACATTCAGGCTGGCGGGTTCTTCCAGAGCGTAATAAGTGTCGCCCTGAACTTCAAAGCGCCCTTTGCACAGGGTGGGGTAGCCAGCCGGTTCGTTGTCAGCGAAACGGTCGATCAGGATGCCGTTGAGCCGCGTTTCCATCGTCCCCGGTTTTTTGTCCCATTGGACGTACTTGGCCGGCGAGCAGGCGCCGACGGTGTTCGGCGATTCGCCGCAGGCGTAGGAGGAAAGCCAGCAGCGTCCTTCGTTCATGACGCACAGGCTGCCGAAGCCGAAGACTTCGATTTCGACGCTGGTGTTTTTGATCACGTGCTCGACCTGGGCCAGCGTCAATACGCGCGGCAGCACGGCGCGGCGGACGCCGAATTCGCGCTGGCAAAAATTGATCGCCTCGTAGCTGGTGGCCGAACCTTGTACCGAGAGATGCAGGCGCTGCTCGGGATAGCGCTGGCGGGCGTAAGCAAGGAGGCCGATATCGGCCAGAATAATGGCGTCGACATTGAGGTCGACCGCCGCATCGACCGCTTTTTGCCACTCGGCAACCCGCCCGGCCTGCGGGAAGGTGTTGATCGCCAGCAAAATCTCGCAATTTTTGGCATGGGCGTAGCGAATGCCGTCGCTCATGGTCTTCTGGTCGAAGTTGAGGCCGGCAAAGTTTCGGGCGTTGGTGTCGTTCTTGAAGCCGAGATAAACCGCGTCGGCGCCATTGTCGACCGCGGCTTTCAGTGCCGGCAGGCTACCGGCTGGACAGATGAGATCGGGCAGGGGGCTCATGGGGGCATCCTGAAAGGCAAGCGTCGGAGTATAGCCAGCACCCGTTGCCTGCCATTGATCCTGGTCAAGCCTTAGCGGATTACCAGTGTTGGCTTGTAACCAAGCGCCGCGCTAATTTTCTCGGCGATCCGGTTGGCGTCGCTACGGCTGGCGTAGGGGCCGAGTTGCAGGCGATGCAGGCCATTGCCGAGGGTGATCGACAAGCGCTCGCTGAGCCAGTCAAATTGGTGCGCTATCTGGCTTTTCAGATTTTCGGCATTGTCGAGATTGGCAAAGGCGCCGAGTTGCAGATGGATGCCTTTCGGCGGTGCCGCGAGCGCATCGGCCCTGGCCACGGTCACCGGCGGAACGGGCGGCGATGGCAATTCAGTACGGCGGGCAATCTGTTCAATATTGTCGGGTTCGGCCACTGCCGGCAGCGCCGGGGGGAGCACCTGGGCGTAAGTCGTACCGCCGAAATCGCCGGGCAGAATGGCCTCGACCTCGACTTCACCGCTACCGCCATTGATCAGGCCGAGCTTGTAAGCGGCGGTGTAGGAAAGGTCGATGATGCGGTCGGCGTGAAAGGGGCCGCGGTCAATGACGCGGACGATGACTGATTTGCCGGACTGCAGTTGGGTGACGCGAACATAGGAGGGCAGGGCGAGTGTCGGATGCGCGGCGGTCATCGCAAACATGTCGTAAGGCTGGCCGATGGACGTTTTCTGGCCGTGAAATTTTTTGCCATACCAACTGGCGATACCGCGCGCCTTGTAGGGCTTCAGCGTGGTGTTCGGCACATAGCTCTGGCCGAGCACGAAATAGGGTTTGGTTGCCGGCTTGTGCAGCGGCTCCCATTTTGGTGCCGCATCGGGGATGTCGTCGAGGCCGTCCGGAATGTCATCGGCCGGGCCGTCATCCTTGTAGAAGCCACCGCCTCTTTTCAGTACCGCCGTTGGTTTTCGCGTCGGGGTCGGCATTTTGGAAAGCGGGCCATTTTGGGCGTTGACCGTAGCCTCCGGCAAACTGCTCGGCGTCGTGCCGCAAGCGGTGAGCAGGCAGGCGACAAGGGCGCAGGGCGTAAGACGCAGGATCATTTTTTGACCAGCATTCGATGGGTATGGATCGACATCAGGATACCGATACCGACGAATAGTGTCACCAGGGCGGTGCCGCCGTAGCTCATGAACGGCAGCGGCACGCCGACGACGGGGAGGATGCCGCTGACCATGCCCATGTTGATGAAGGCGTAGGTGAAAAAGCCAAGGGCGATGGCGCCAGCGAGCAATCGTGAAAAAAGGGTGGATGCCGACGAGGCAATGTAGAGGCCGCGGCCGATGAGCAGGGTGTAGAGAAGGATCAGGACGCCATTGCCGAGCAGACCCCATTCTTCAGAGAAGACGGCGAAGATGAAGTCCGTATGTTTTTCCGGGATGAACTCAAGGTGGGTCTGCGTGCCATGCAGAAACCCCTTGCCGAAAATGCCGCCGGAACCAATGGCGATGGTCGATTGAATAATGTGATAGCCGGCGCCGAGCGGGTCGGTGGTGGGGTCGATCAGGGTCATGATGCGCCGGCGCTGGTAATCGTGCAGGGCATGCCAAAGGAAGGGGGCTGCGGCCGCAACGGTCGTACCCAGGCCGAGAAGGATTTTCCAGGGCAGGCCGGCAAAGAAAATGACGTAGAAGCCGGCGCCGCCAACGAGCAGCGCCGTTCCCAGGTCCGGCTGTTTGGCGATCATGGCAAAAGGCACTAACAGCAACAGGCCGGCAACGAGGAAGTGCTTTATGTTCAGGCTCGCCTCGTATTTTTGAAAATACCAGGCGAGCATCATCGGCATCGCAATTTTCATCATCTCGGAGGGCTGAATGCGGGTAAAGCCCAAGGGTAACCAGCGTTTGGCGCCATTGACCGTGATCCCGAATGCAAATACGGCAATAAGCAGGGCCAGGCCGAGCAGATAGAGCGGTATGGCAAAACTCATCAGCTTTTGCGGCGGGATGCGCGAGATGAACCACATTACGATCAGGGCGATGCCCATATTGCCGGCTTGAGAAAGAATCCGCTCATTGCCATCGAAGGTGGCCGAATAAACCGTCGCCAGGCCAACTGCCATAATCGCCAGGGTGATTAGAAACAGCGGGAAGTCGATATGGGCAATTAACTCTTGCCAGGCGCGCCGCAGAATGCCGGGGATGTCGATCATTCGTCGTTATCGTCCTCAACGGCCGCGCTATCCTCCGGCGCAGCGCCGGCCGGCAATTTGCCGAGCAGGTAGTAGTCCATCACCATGCGCGCGATCGGCGCTGCCGACTGGGCGCCGAAACCGCCATTTTCAACCAGCACGGCGAGCGCGATGGTCGGCTTGTCAGCCGGCGCATAGGCGATAAAAAGGGCGTGGTCACGAAGTTCCGCCTTGATCGCGTGGGATTTATATTCAGCCCCCTTGAGCGAATAAACCTGTGCCGTACCGGTTTTGCCTGCCGCTTCATAAGGCGCCCCGGCAAAAGCGCGAGCGCCCGTGCCTTCCTTATTGACGCCGACCATGGCGCGGCGAATGACTTCGATATTTTGCGGTTTCAGCTTCAGGTCGCGGATCGGCTCCGGTTCAATCAGGCGTGCCACACCGGTTTTGGCATCGGTAATGTGGCGCACGGTATGGGGCCGGAACATCACGCCGTTGTTGGCAATGACGGCCGTTGCCTGGGCCAGTTGAATCGGCGTGTAAGCGTTATAGCCCTGGCCGATACCGATCGAAATGGTTTCGCCGGCATACCATTTCTGCTGCTCCGGCTTTTTGAAGCGCTGTTTTTTCCACGCTTGCGAGGGCAGCACGCCCTTGGTTTCACTGGCGCCATCCCGGCCCAGGTCAATGCCGGTGCGCTGACCAAAACCGAGCTGGCCCATGAATTTGGAAATGTTGTCGATGCCCATGTCGCTGGCCAGTTGGTAGTAGTAAGTGTCGCAGGATTCGACAATTGACTTGTACATATCAACCGTGCCGTGACCGCCTTTTTTGTCATCGCGGAAACGGTGGTTGCCGAAATTGAAATAACCGGGATCACTGATGGCTTGGTGAGGTGTGCGTTTGCCCATTTCCAGCGCCGCCAGCGCCATGAATGGTTTGAAGGTTGAGCCGGGCGGATAGGCGCCGTTGATTGCCCGGTTGACCATTGGCTTGCTCGGATGTTCGTTGAGTTCTTTCCAGTTGTCGGAGGTGATGCCATCAACGAACAGATTGGGGTCGTAAGTCGGATTCGAAACGAGCGCCAGAATGCCGCCTGTTGACGGCTCAATCGCCACCAGCGCCCCCTTGCGTTCGCCAAAAGCCAGTTCGGTAATCTCCTGCAGCTTGACATCCAGGGTCAACGCCAGATTATTGCCGGAAACCGGTGGAATGCGCTTCAGGCTACGCACGGCACGGCCACCGGAATCGATTTCAATTTCCTCGTAGCCCGTCTCGCCATGCAGCTCAAATTCATAATGCTGCTCCAGCCCATTCTTGCCGATGTGCTCTGTTCCCTTGTACTCGGCTTCCTTTTCCTCCGCCTCGATCCACTTCAGATCACGGTCTGTAATGCGCCCGATGTAGCCGATGGCATGCGAGGCGACATTGCCCAGGGGGTATTGGCGAAACAGGCGCGCCTTGACCTCAATGCCGGGGAAACGATAGCGCTGGGCGGTAAATCTGGCGACTTCGGCATCGGTCAGACGCGTCCGGATGGGAATCGATTCAAAATTCTTCGCTTCATCCATCACCCGCTTGAAGCGTTTGCGATCCTTTGGCTGAATGTCGATAAGCGTTGCCAGAGCATCAATCGAAGCTTCCAGATCGGAGATGCGCGAAGGAGTTATTTCCAGCGTGAAGGCTGAGTAATTACGGGCCAGCACGACACCGTTGCGGTCGGTAATGATCCCGCGATTCGGCACGATGGGAATCAGCGCAATCCGGTTATCTTCTGCCCGGGTCTGATAAAAATCATGCTGAATGACTTGCAGCCAGACAAAACGTCCAATCAGCAAAGCAAAGGCAAGCAGGATCGCCAGTGCGGCAAAGCCAAGGCGGAAGCGGAAGCGATCAAGATCACTGTCTGGATTGTGGAAGTCACCCACGAACGATGGCCTGTCTATATCGGTCGGTTGGGATCCTGCTTCTCAGGCCGATACTGGGGCAGAAGCAGAAGGTAAGTGACGGGGATCCAGAGCGCCGCGGCGGCGACGGGGGCAATAAAAAAACTCCAGCCAGGGAAATCAGCGCCCACGGCCATGCGCATCAAGACCTGGATAAGCTGCGTCGCAACCAATAGCGGCAAGACTTGCAGGGCTTGCTGGGCCAGCGGAAACCAGAGAAAGCGGCGCGATAGCGCGGCCGAAACGTAAGCCAGCAGGACATAGGCAAAACAGTGTTGGCCGAGGACGGAGCCATCCGCGACATCCATGAGCAGGCCGAGCATAAAAGCCCAGCCCATGCCGACGCGGCGGAATTCACGCACACACCAGAAGCACAGTACCAGGGCTATCCAGTCGGGTACCGCGATCCAGCGGGCGGTCGGTAAAAAATTGAGTCCGGCCGCCAGGATCAGCGTAAAAAAGATGAACCAGGGGCGAACCGGCTGCAGAATGCGTGAGGAGGAGAAGGTTGGTTGCATCAGTTTCCTTTCGCTCCCCGTTTTTGCTTCCCGCGTAGCGCATTTCTCTCGCTGCTATCACTGCCGCGTCCGATCGATGCTGGCGGGCGCTCGGGAAGTGGCTGGCGTGAGTTGAGGACCATGATTTCGCCAAAGTTTTCGACGCCGGCGATGGGGATACACAAAATGCGGGCAAAGGAATAGGCGTTGTCGCGGTCGATATTGACCACTTTGGCAACCGGGAAGCCGGGCAGATAAACACTATCCAGTCCCGAGGTGACCAGAATGTCGCCCTCCTGAACATCGGCATTTGCCGGCATATAGCGGAGTTCGAGCTGGCCGTTGCCAAGGCCGAAGACGACGGAGCGCTGGCCGCTGCGGACAATCTGGATCGGCACCGCCTGATCCTTGTCGGTAATCAGCGTGATTTCAGACGAGAACGGGAAGACCCGCGTGACCTGACCGACGACGCCGGTTTCGTCAATGGCCGGCTGGCCGGCGAGGATGCCGGATTGCTGGCCCTTATCGACAATTACCTTGCGCGAGAACGGGTCGCGGGCGGTGTAGAGAATCTGTGCTACCTGGCCATTGGCTTTCTCGCGTTCATTGACCGAGAGCAATTTGCGCAAGCGCTCATTTTCGGCTTCGAGCTGGGCCAGGCGCTGCAGGTTTGGTGCAGTGCTGAGCTGGGCATGCTTGAGTTCAGTGTTTTCCTGTTGCAGCTGATGCAGGCCTTGCAGATAAGTGGCGGCGTAATCGACCAGGCTGCCGGGCGTTTGCGCGACGCGTTGGACCGGGTCAATCACCAGGGCGATGCTCTGGCGCAAAAGCTCCAGGCTGCGGAAGCGCAGGTCGACGACAAAAATCGCCAAAGAAATGGCGATATAGAAAATCAGAAGGGCCAGCGGTGCTGGCCCTTGCTTGAAAAATGGTGGTGGAGCGTGATTGATGCCAGCCATCGCAATCAGCCCTTAAGCTGCGGCAAGGAATTAGTCCGAAGCGAAAATGCTGGCCAGCTTGTCCATCTTTTCCAGCGCCAAGCCACAACCCTGGGCCACACAGGTCAAGGGTTCATCGGCTACGATCACCGGCAGGCCGGTTTCTTCCATCAGCAGACGGTCGAGGTCGCGCAATAGTGCGCCGCCACCGGTCAGAACCATGCCTTTTTCGGCAATATCGGCCCCGAGTTCAGGCGGTGTTTTTTCCAGCGCCGATTTGACGGCGGAAACGATCTGGTTGAGCGGGTCGGTCAGCGCTTCAAGGATTTCGTTGGATGAAATTGTGAATTTGCGCGGGATACCTTCCGCCTTGTTGATGCCGGAAACTTCCATTTCCTTGACTTCAGCACCCGGAAAGGCCGAGCCGATAGTTTTCTTGATTTTTTCGGCAGTATTTTCGCCGATCATCATGCCGTAATTGCGGCTGATGTAGCTCATGATCGCTTCGTCCAGCTTGTCGCCGCCGACCCGGACCGAACCGGCATAAACCAGACCGCCCAGCGAGATGACGCCCACTTCGGTGGTGCCGCCGCCGATATCGACGACCATTGAACCGGTTGCATCGGAAACCGGCAGGCCAGCGC
>CAZLPR010000027.1:11876-12880 GCA_964561415.1 uncultured Dechloromonas sp.
GCCCCGGCGCCAATGGCGGATTCGCGGATGGCGCGGCGTTCGACCTGGGTTGAGCCGGAAGGGACGCAGATGATGATGCGCGGACTCGGGCTGAACAGCTTCGAGTCATGTACTTTTTTAATGAATTGTTTGAGCATTTGCTCGGTAACGGTGAAGTCGGCAATCACGCCGTCTTTCATCGGGCGAATCACCGTGATGCTGCCCGGTGCTTTGCCGAGCATATCCTTGGCTTCTTTGCCGACTGCCTGGATGGTTTTTTTGGCGTTGGGGCCGCCTTCAAGGCGGATCGAAACTACCGACGGCTCGTCGAGCACAATGCCGCGGCCACGCACATAAATGAGCGTATTTGCCGTGCCAAGGTCGATGGCCAGGTCGTTAGAAAAATACTTGCTTAGGAAGCCGAACATCTGTAACTCCGCGTTGGGGGGGGTGCGGTCAGGAAAACTTTTATGATACCTTATAACGCTTTACATTTTAAGACTTTGTGCACCGCAGCATAAGTCTTTGGACCCCATGTCGCTCACACTAGAACAGGTTCAGCGCATCGCCCATCTCGCCCGTATCGAGATCAGCGATTCCGAAGCGCTGAGCACCCAAGGCCATCTTAACGGCATTTTCCAACTGATCGAGCAAATGCAGGCAGTCGATACGCAAGGTGTCGAACCGATGGCGCACGCGCAGGATCTCAGCCAGCGTTTGCGTCCGGATGCAGTGACAGAGACTGATCGTCGGGTTGCTTACCAGACGGTTGCACCGGAAACAGAAGCTGGTCTTTACCTCGTGCCGAAGGTGATCGAATGATCAATGCCAGCCTCAAGCAACTGTCGCTGGCGCTCGCCGCGAAGCAGATTTCCAGTGTCGAGCTGACTCAGCTTTTTCTCAACCGTATCGATCGGCTGAATCCGGCGCTCAATGCGTTTGTTACGGTCGACCCGGAAAAAAGCCTGAATTCGGCGAAAGCAGCCGATGCCCGCATCGCCACCGGCCAAGCCGATGCGCTGACC
>CAZLPR010000027.1:12890-13170 GCA_964561415.1 uncultured Dechloromonas sp.
GCCGGCACGGCTGGGCCGCTGACCGGCATTCCGATTGCCCAGAAAGATATCTTCTGTGCCGAAGGCTGGCGGACGACGTGTGGTTCGAAAATGCTGGCCAATTTTGTCTCGCCCTACGATGCGACGGTGATTCGCAAGATGGAGGCGGAAGCCGGCCTCGTTTCGCTCGGCAAGACGAATATGGACGAATTTGCCATGGGCTCGTCGAATGAAACCTCGTTTTTCGGTCCAGTGAAAAATCCGTGGGATCAGGCGCGTGTTCCCGGCGGTTCTTCCGGCG
>CAZLPR010000028.1:0-3074 GCA_964561415.1 uncultured Dechloromonas sp.
AGCGCATCAGGGTGGTCGCTTCCGGCGTCGTAAAACCGGTATCAGCCAAGGCGTCGGGAAAGCCGGCACCGAGCGTGCCAATGATGGCGCAAGGCTTTGGATAGCTTTGGGCAATACACTGGCTGACAGTGGTCTTACCGTTGGTGCCGGTAATCGCAATCAGCGACAGACCTTCACTCGGGTAACCATAAACCGCATGCGCCAGCGGCCCGGCCAGTGCGCGCAAGCCTTCAACCGGCAAATTGGCCACGACGACAGACGCAACGCCTGGCCCTGCGGTCAACGCTGAATTCCAGGCAAAATTATCGCCCGGCTGCCAAAGCACCGCGACCGCGCCGCGCGCCACCGCATCGGCAATATAGCGCCGGCCATCGGCCAGATCACCTGGATAGGCGAGAAAGAGATCGCCCGGCAGCACCTGCCGACTGTCATCCGCCACGCCGCTGGCTTCGATGCCCATGGCCTCGAGACGATTGAGAATTTCGCGCGGCGTGCTCACAGGCGCTCCTTTTCTGAAACCGCCTCGACGACCTGAATCGGTGCATCCGGTCGAATTCCCAAAGTCCGCAAAGCGCCGCCCATGATTTGTGAAAACGCCGGGCCGGCGACATCGCCGCCGTAATGGGCGCCAGCGCTGGGCTCGTCGATCATCACCGCCACCACCAGCCGCGGCTCACTGATTGGCGCCACGCCGACAAATGAAGCGACATATTTTTTGGCGTAAACACCGCCTTCAACCTTATAAGCCGTACCCGTTTTACCGCCGACGCGATAACCCGGCACCCGCGCTTTCGGTGCAGTGCCTTCAGGCTGCACCGCCATTTCCAACATGGCCCGCACTTCGCGAATCGTCTGCGGTGAAAAAATACGAATGCCACGCACCAAATCCTCGTCCGTGCGCACCAGCGACAGCGGCACCAATTCGCCATCGCGAGCAAAAACGGTATAAGCCCGGGCCAACTGCACCAGGCTGATCGAAATACCATGCCCGTAGGACATCGTCGCCTGCTCGATCGGCCGCCAACTCTTCCATGGCCGCAAACGGCCGGTGACTTCGCCCGGAAAACCGAGATTGGGGGGCTGGCCGAACCCCACACTGTCGAACATTTCCCACATTTCCTTGGGTGGAAACTCAAGAGCCATCTTCACCGTTCCGACATTGGACGATTTCTGGATCACCTGCGCCACGGTCAAAACGCCATGCGGATGCGCATCCGAAATCGTCGCCGACCCGATAGTGATGCGCCCCGGCGCACAATTGATCAAACTATCGAAACGAAATTTGCCGCGATCAAGCGCCAGCGCAGCGGTAAACGGCTTCATCACCGAACCCGGCTCGAAGGTATCGGTGATCGCCCGATTGCGCAGTTGCGCGCCGGAGAGATGCTGCCGGTTATTCGGGTTATAGGTCGGCCAGTTAGCCAGCGCCAGCACTTCGCCGGTTCGCGTATCGACCACAATCGCGCCGCCGGCCTTGGCATTATGGCTTTCGATCGCAGCCTTGAGATGGCTGTAGGCCAGATACTGAATCTTCGAATCCAGCGCCAGATGGATATCCTTGCCATCCATCGGCGGCTTGAGCGCACCGACGTCTTCCACGATTTGCCCGCGCCGATCCTTGATCACACTCCGACTACCGGGATGGCCAAGCAAACTGTTCTGGAATGCCAGCTCGACACCCTCCAATCCCTTACCGTCAACGCCAGTAAAGCCCACGATGTGGGCTGTCATGTCACCAGTCGGATAAAAGCGCCGGTACTCCTCTTCCTGATGCACCCCCGACAAATTGAGGGCGGCAATGCGATCCGCCGTTTCCGGCGGCACCTGGCGTTTGACATAAACAAAGGTTTTATCCGGCGCAATCTTGCCATCCAGCTCCTTCAGGCTCATATCGAGCAGCGTCGCCAGCTGCCTTTTTTGTGGCACCGGCATCGTCCGCGCATCGCCCGGAATTGCCCATACAGCCTTCATCGGCGTCGACACGGCCAGCATCTCGCCATTCCGATCGGTGATCTTGCCGCGCGATGCGGAGACCTCGATATCCCGGCGATAACGCGAATCGCCTTTTTCCTGCAGAAAATCGTTGTTAATCACCTGCAAATAGAAGCTGCGTCCGACCAGCGCCAGAAATGCCAGCATCAACAGCAGGCCGACGCTACGCGAGCGCCATCCCTGCAAGGCCAGTTGCAATACCGGGCTTTCGGTAAAACGATGGCCGCGTTGCGGGCGTCGACGCACGACCATCAGCGCCCCGCCTTCTTTTTCACCGGCGCTTGCACCGGCGCTTGATGAACGCGGCCAAGCGCATCCGGCGCCACCATGCGCAGGCGCTCGCGGGCGATTTTCTCTATCCGCGGATGGGTTGCCCAAGTGGACATTTCCAGTTGCAGTTGACCATATTCAACATCAAGCTGCCGCGCCCGCTCCTGCTCGCCTTCCAGCGCCTGGAAAAGCTTGCGGCCGCGATGCTGCGAGGTCACCACGCCGAGCGCACAGACAACCACGACCAGAAGAAGAATCATATTTAAGCGAACCATTACAGCTTTTCAGCCACTCGCATCACGGCACTGCGGGCGCGCGGATTGGCCGCGATTTCTGCCGCCGACGGCTTAAGCATTTTACCCACCAGGCGAAGCTTGGGCTTGGGCAACTGATCGGCACGCAGCGGCAAACCCTTCGGCAGATCATCGGCGGTCGACTGCTGACGCATGAAGTTTTTGACGATGCGGTCCTCCAGCGAGTGAAAGGCAATCACCACCAGACGGCCACCCGGCTTCAGCAGCTCAAGCGCCTGCGGTAATGCTATCTCCAGCTGGCGGAGCTCTTGATTGATATGAATCCGTAAAGCTTGAAAGCTGCGCGTCGCCGGGTCCTGCCCTGGCTCACGGGTGCGCACGGTCGAGCGTACGAGGGACGCGAACTGGCCTGTGGTGACAATGGGTTGTTCGAGCCGAGCAACCACAACCTTCTTTGCAATCTGGAAAGCAAACCGTTCTTCGCCATAGTTTCTAATAACCTCCGTAATTTCTTTTATATCGGCCTAATTGATCGCATGTTGCCTAACGCGAAAATTA
>CAZLPR010000028.1:3084-4623 GCA_964561415.1 uncultured Dechloromonas sp.
CCCTGCGTGGTATCCATACGCATGTCGAGAGGCGCGTTGTGGCGGAAACTAAAGCCGCGCTCCCCATCGTCGATCTGCGGCGACGACACCCCTACATCAAACAAAATTCCATCCACGTTCTGCACGCCAGCCTCTTGCGCCGCCTCGGCAATTTCGCCGAAAGCGCGATGGACCAGTTGAAAACGGGAATCTTTGATCGCCGCTCCCGCTGCAATGGCGTAAAGGTCGCGGTCAACCGCCACCAGGCGGCCATTTTGATTAAGCTTGCTGAGAATGCGCCGGCTGTGTCCGCCGCGCCCGAACGTGGCGTCCATATAGACACCGTCGGCTTTGATCGCCAGGGAATCCACCGCCTCGTTGAGCAGCACCGTGACATGGGTGCTACCCGCGGTCACAGCACCAGATCCCCAAAGCCCGGCGGCAAGTCGCCCGATAGCGCCTCCGCTGCCAGATCATTTTGCTGCCTCCAGCCCGCCTCACTCCAGATTTCGAAATGCGTGCCCATGCCAACCAGATAGACGGTTTTTTCCAGTTTGGCATAGTCGCGCAACTCTGGCGCGACCAAAATACGCCCGGCGGAGTCCAATTCTTCGGTACGCGCATTACCCACCAGCACACGTTTGATCGAGGCCGAGCGCGGGTCGAGGCTGGAAGCTTTGAGAATTTGATCGCGAATCGGCTGCCAGGCCGGCGACGGGTAAAGCAGCAAGCAGCGATGCGGGTGCGCAGTCAGAACGAGCGCACCTTCAGCGGCGGCGAGCAGGGACTCGCGGTGCCTTGCCGGTATGGCAAGCCGCCCCTTCGCATCCAGACTGATTGCTGCAGCCCCCTCGAACATCTCTTGACCCACCCCGTTTACCCACTTTTTGACACGTTTTCCCACTTTAGAACATGATCACCCCACAGTCAATAGAGAAATTACTAATTTTTTCTTATGCAACAATGACTTACGCGAACTTTATGCCGTGATTGCCAAAGAAAATAACCCTTAAAAATCAAGGCTTGCTAAACAACACTTAAAGTTACTTATAAGGAGTTACAGGAGAACCATCTCCACCCCCAAATAAAATGCCAGTGGCGTAAAAAACAAAGCAGCGCCACTTTGTCATTAGCAACCCAGGCATCTCTACTTGCCAAGTCATGCCGGTAAGCCTCCAAGTCGATCGGCATAGGGTGCAGCCATCATGGCTACACCCCTGCCACACCTGGCACACCCTGCACACCCTGCATGTACGGGATGCACGGCAATCGTTTAAGGAGGTTTTTTCACCGGTCAAAACCGGGCGACGCAGGCCGGCCTTCTATCCGGCTCTTCCCCCTCAGGGGGGGGGGGCCGAGGTGTTCATCAGCTCGCTGTTTATGCCCCACGCTTCCTTCCCTCACTCGCTCGCCCTTATGCAGTTACGCGCGTCACTTCGTTCGTCGTGATCAACTTACGGCGGAACCTCTACCCGCAGGAAGTACCCATGCTGGGCGCACCAATGATCGATTTCTTAATAACAAATCGTTAACACCTGTTTGGGGTTGCACTTGTATAAT
>CAZLPR010000028.1:4633-7545 GCA_964561415.1 uncultured Dechloromonas sp.
CTCCAAACCAGTCTGAATAATTTATTTGATCTGGTTAAATTTTTGCTCAATCCGCTCCGCCGACATGGCGCCTGGGACGCGCTCGCCATCGGCAAAAAATATCGTTGGCGTCCCGGAAATATTCAGCTTGCGACCAAATGCCTGATTTTTGCCGACCGCCGTAGTATCACAGTCATCTCGACCCGACGGCGCTTTACCGTCGACCATCCAGTCGTTCCAGACCTGCGCCCGGTCGGCTGAACACCATATCTGTTTCGATTTATGTACCGAGTCTTCAGACAAAATCGGGTACAAAAAAGTGTAGACCGTGACATTATCCAACTTGAGGATATCCTTGGCCAGGCGCTTGCAGTAGCCACAATTCGGATCCTCGAAAGTTGCCAGCACACGCTTGCCGTCGCCACGCACATGCTTGATTGCCCGCTCAAACGGCAGTTCTCCGAAATTGATCGCCGTCAACTTCTTCATGCGATCGTCCGTCATATTTTTCATATTCCGGGCGTCAATCAGTTGCCCGCCTACCAAAATCGCCGTCATTTTCTCATCGGTATAAAAAATATTGCCGTCGGCGTAGACTTCATAAAGACTCAGATAACCTGCCTTGGTGACGCTCACAACCTTGGTTCCCAATTTGGCCTCCATACCCTTTTTGATTTCAGCCTCATCAGCGAAGGCCGCAGAGCCAAATACCAAGGTCAGGACAAACAGCGATAATTTTCTCAACATCCAATTCTCCTAGAGGGTTCCAAGCGCATAACGCACAAGGGTATTTTTTACCAAAGGCAGTCCATTGGTCAGATTCAAACCAAGATTGCGCAAGCGGCGCAATCCCGGTGGCGCTTCGCGAAAAAGCCGACGCAATCCATCTGTCGCTGTCTGCATCAATAATGTTTCTTCGCGCCGCGCTCGTTGATAACGCTGCAGGAAACGCGCCTCTCCGATATCGCACCACGGCTGCACCGCCAATAACTGCTCAGCCAACGCCTGCGCATCCTGAAAACCGAGGTTGATGCCATGCCCGGACAAAGGATGAATCCCGTGCGCCGCATCGCCAACCAAAGCGAGGCGCGGCGCAACCGTCTGCGGCACACGCATCAGGCGCAACGGGAAAGCCACCGGCGCGGTAAGCGGCTCAAGCCGGCCCAAAATACGCCCCCCCGCCGCCGAAACTCGCTCGCACAATTGATCAGGCAGCAGGGCACAAAGTTCGTCAGCATGCTCATTTGGTGTCGACCACACGATCGAAATCCGGTTCCCGGGCAGTGGCAGATAGGCCAGTACGCCATCGTCGCGGAACCACTGAGAAGCAATATTACGATGCGGATTTTCCGTCGTAAAATTAGCGACCAAGCCTTTTTCGCCATATGGCGTGTTAATCGCAGCCAGCCCCGCCGCCTGACGGACCCATGAATCACGGCCATCGGCACCAACCAGCAACCGGGCAGACAGCAAAACGCCATCACTCAAGGTGAGCACGGCGGCATCTTGCCGAAACTCAAGCTGCACTGGCCGGCCAGGAGAAAACAAGGTCAGGTTACTTTGTCGCTTGGCGCTTTCCCAAAACTCACAGGCCATCAGTGAGGATTCGATTATCCAGCCCAACTCCGAAACACCGGTCTCAAAGGATGAAAACTCCAGCCTCCCCCCCGCATCGCCATAGATATCCATGCTGCGGATCGGGTTCAGGCGAGCAGCGTCAAAATGGCGCCAGGCACCAATCGATGCCAGAAAGCTGGCGTTAACCGGGCTGACCGCATAAACCCGGGTATCCCAACCACTAACCGGTTGCGGCGGGAAGCTTTCGATCAAAGCAATGCGTAAGCGACTATCCCGTAAGGCAAGCGCCAAACTGGCACCAGCCAAGCCTCCGCCCACGATAATCAGATCAAATTGCTGCATAACAGCAATCAAGCCACTTCATCAAGATGAAACAATGCGCTTAAACAGGATTGCCGCTGGAAGGCGGCTTGTTTTGACGAGGCCGACGATTACCGCCTGGATTGCTGCCCCCAGGGTTATTGGCATTGTTACGCGGCCGGTGTTTTTTCGCCTGCCCGCCGCCTGATGGTTTATTTTGGAATATGGGAGGGCGATCCTGCCCGGCACCATGTTCGTTACCCGAGATACGGTTACCAGGAGCAAGCTGAATTTCCAGCTCAATAATTTCATCCCACTGCTCGTCAGTTCTATCGCGCTCGGCGATAGAAAGAAGTTCACGCAGGCGACGGCGATTATCGTTGGGCGGCGGAGAAGCCACAACGGGCGGAACAACGGGCGGGGTTTCAGGATTCGAATTAGTCATCGCAAATTAAAAAGCGGAGCCCGGCAAAGCGAGCCCCGCATTGAGTAATGCCAGATTACTTCTTTTTGGCAGGGGACTTCTTGGGTGCAACGGCAGCCTTGAAGGCTGTACCAGCAGTAAACTTGGGAACCGTAGTAGCGGGAATTTTCAACGTAGCGCCAGTTTTTGGGTTTTTCCCGGTACGCGCTGCGCGCTGTGCCGACTTAAAAGTACCAAACCCAACGAGAGTGACGGACTCGCCATTAGCGACAGTCTCGACTACTGCACCCACAATGGCGGACAACACCTTGTCAGCAGCAGCCTTGGTAACACCAGCTTCTTTTGCAGCAACTTCGACCAGCTCGGATTTATTCATCTAAGTGCCTCCTGTTACTTGTTTGTGTTTAAGAAAACTGGCCGTTTGAACGGCAGCGAACTAAAAGTAGCATACCTTGCTCAAGATGTGTTGGTACGGAAATGCTTATCAGGCGAGGATACTATGAAAATAGGCAATTTAAACACCTTGCCAGAGTCCATCATCACTTTCATGCTCGCAGCACTGCGCCGCAAATAACAACCCCGGCACACGGCCGGGGCTTTTGGTTGACGTCAGCCACCCTTCTACATACCC
>CAZLPR010000028.1:7555-13168 GCA_964561415.1 uncultured Dechloromonas sp.
CGGCACACGGCCGGGGCTGGCAACACCTGCGATCGGTGATGTTACTTGCTTTCTTCCTTCGGCTTTTCACCGTGGGAAATTTCGGTAGCACCTTCATTGCGCTTACCAATGTGCTGATCGATCTGCGGCAGTTGGTGAGCAATACCCTTGTGGCAATCGATACAGGTCTTACCCTCGTCAAAGGCAATTGGGTGCATGCGTGCTGCCCGGTTACCCTGTTCAGTGTAGTCCATGTAATCGTAACGATGGCAATTACGACACTCTTGAGAATCGTTTTTCTTCATCCGATTCCACTCATTTTGCGCCAACTGACCACGCTTCGCATTGAACTTTTCGGGCGTATCGATCGTGCCTAAAATTTTGTGCAAAACCTCGTTGGATGCCTGAATCTTGCGGATCATCTTCGGCCCCCACTCTTTGGGAACGTGACAGTCAGGACAGGTCGCCCGAACCCCTGTGCGATTGGTGTAATGGATTGTGTTCTGATATTCCTTGAAAACATTCTCTTCCATTTCATGGCACGAAATACAGAATGATTCCTTATTAGTGGCTTCAAGAGCCCAGTTAAAGCCACCCCAAAAAACGATACCGGCGACAAACAACAGAAGCACCGTAACTGCGCCAATACGTTTCACCCAGTTTGGCATATATTTTTCCAGACTCATTATTCGGCTCCTCTTTTAGCTGCAGGCTTGTAGGTGTTTCCAACAAGCGGTTTGGCGTCGAATTGCGGCACATGGCACTGATGACAGAAATAGCGACGGGGCGAGATATTGGCTGATTTTTTATCGTCACGATCCAGATAATGCGACTTGGCCACTCGCGTCGCCCCAGTTTCTTCTGCGCGCTCCTTGGAGTGGCAATCCATGCACTTGTTGAAATTCTGGGTAATGACATACCCCTTCACGCTATGCGGAATTAGCGGCGGCTGTTTCTGGAAATTACGGGGAATGGTCTCCTGGTCTCTCTCTGGGCGGAACATATCGACCTTTGAAATCTGGTCGATGGATACATCGCCCCTCTCAGACAGCAATTTTTCCTGCGCACCAGCAACACCGAGCCCGGCAACGAGCAAGGTGGCAGCCAGGGCCAGAGCAGGGATAAATCTCATATTTATTACCTCCGATGGACGGTCGAGGCTTTCACCTGCGACCGTTTTTCGTTCATTTTTAGCGTTGGCCCTGGGGCCAACCGTTATTTATGGTCGTATCAAGCTCTGGTGACCTTGACTGCACATTTCTTGTAGTCCGTTTCCTTGGAAATCGGGCAGGTTGCATCCAGGGTCAGTTTATTGACCAGGCGACCGGCGTCGAAGAAAGGAATAAAAACCAGACCCCGCGGCGGCTTGTTACGGCCTCGCGTTTCAATACGCAATTGGATTTCACCACGCCGGGAAGTGACCTTGACCTCCATGCCACGCTGCAGTTTGCGTGCCTTGGCATCATCCGGGTGCATGAAAACTACTGCATCCGGAAACGCCTTGTAAAGCTCCGGCACGCGCCGAGTCATCGTACCGGTATGCCAATGCTCGAGCACACGACCGGTGGACATCCAAAGATCAAACTCCTTGTCCGGCGACTCCGCTGCGGGCTGGTAAGGCAGTGCAAAAATAACCGCCTTGCCATCTTTATGACCGTAAAATTTGACGCCTTCGCCTTTCTTGACATACGGATCATAACCTTCACGGAAGCGCCACAGTGTTTCCTTGCCATCAACGACCGGCCAACGCAAACCACGGGCCTTGTGGTAGGTATCGAAGGGGGCGAGATCGTGACCATGACCGCGACCAAAGGCTGCGTATTCTTCAAACAAGCCTTTTTGTGCATAGAAACCGAAGTCTGTTGATTCGTCGTTATCGAAGCCGGGCTGAGAATCGCCCACTTTGAATTTATCGACGACACCGTTGGCAAAAAGCAGATCGAACATCGACTTACCCTTGAGCTTCGGCGCCTTGGCGAGCAGATCGGCCGGCCACACATCTTCCATCTTAAAACGCTTGGCAAACTCCATCACCTGCCAGAGATCAGAGCGAGCCTCACCCGGCGCTTTGACTTGCTGACGCCAGAACTGTGTCCGGCGCTCGGCATTACCGTAAGCCCCCTCTTTTTCGACCCACATGGCCGTTGGCAGAATCAGGTCGGCAGCCATCGCGGAAACCGTCGGATAAGGATCGGAAACGACAATAAAATTATCCGGATTACGCCAGCCAGGATAAAGCTCCTCGTTGATGTTCGCCCCGGCCTGCATATTGTTATTGCACATATTCCAATAGAAATTGACCTTGCCGTCCTTCAGCGCCCGAGCCATAGCCACCGCGTGGTAGCCCGGCTTGGGTGGGATAGTCCCATCCGGCAAGCCCCACAATTCCTCCGCATGCTTACGGTGCGCCGGGTTCATCACCACCATGTCAGCCGGCAGGCGATGCGAGAATGTACCGACCTCGCGCGCCGTACCACAGGCCGAAGGCTGGCCAGTCAGCGAGAACGGGCTGTTGCCCGGCTCGGAAATTTTGCCCGTCAATAAGTGGATGTTATAGACCAGATTATTGGCCCAAGTGCCACGGGTATGCTGATTGAAGCCCATGGTCCAGAAGGACGTGACCTTGATTTTCGGGTTGGCATAGAGCTCGGCCAGTGCTTTCAGATCTTTTTCAGCCACACCGGAGAGCTTGGAAACCTTCTCGACGGTATAGTCGGCGACGAATTTTTTGTACTCCTCGAAGGTAATCGCTTCAGACTTACCCGTATCACCCTTCGGCTTGCCATCAGCGCCGGGATAGCCATTACTGGTGGCACCTTTTTCCAGTGCATGCGTTGGCCGCAAGCCGTAACCAATGTCCGTCGCGCTCTTCTTGAAATTGATGTTCTTGTCGATGAAAGCCTGATTCACCTTGCCATTCTGGATAATGTAATTGGCGATGTAATTGAGAATTGCCAGGTCCGTCTGCGGCGTAAAAATCATCGGAATATCGGCCAGCTCGTAGGAGCGGTGCTCGAAAGTGGACAACACAGCGACCTTGACGTCCTTGTTCGACAGCTTGCGGTCGGTCAGACGCGTCCACAGAATCGGATGCATTTCCGCCATGTTCGAGCCCCACAACACAAAAGCGTCAGCATGCTCGATGTCGTCATAGCAACCCATCGGCTCATCAATGCCGAAAGTGCGCATGAAACCGGCCACCGCAGAGGCCATACAGTGACGGGCGTTGGGGTCAATATTATTGGTCCGGAAACCGGCCTTCATCAGCTTGGCAGCGGCATAACCTTCCCAGACAGTCCATTGCCCGGAGCCGAACATAGCCAGCGCATCCGGCCCTTTCGCCTTCAAGGTCGCCTTGGCCTTCTCTTCCATAATATCGAAAGCCTGCTTCCAGGAGATCGGCGCAAAGTCGCCATTCTTGTCGTACTTGCCGTCCGTCATGCGCAGCATTGGCGACGTCAGGCGATCCTTGCCGTACATGATTTTAGAGAGGAAATAGCCCTTGATACAGTTCAGGCCGCGGTTAACCGGCGCATCCGGGTCGCCCTGAGTGGCCACAACATGGCCGTTTTGCGTACCGACCAACACGCTACAGCCGGTGCCACAGAAACGACAGGGTGCTTTATCCCAGCGAATTTCCCCTGACTGTGTCGCCGCAATGGCGCTGGCGCCTGGCAGACCTGCTGCCGACATGGCTGCTGCTGCTGCATTAGCCTTGATGAAATCCCGTCTATTGAGTTTCATGCCTCTACCTCCTCGTTGTCTAATTCGTTGCCGCTGTATTGATAAACCATGGCTACCGAGGCGACGCCGGGGATGCCATGCAAGTCTACGTAACTATCCGCAGCCAGATTTGTATCGTCATCCTCGAGAGTGACGACCACTTTTCCTTCCGGTGTCCGGGCATGAATTTCCACTCCCGGCATTTGAAGCAAGGCCGCGCAGGCCTCTTCAAGGCGCGCTGGCGCAATATACAAAATGGCACTGGAAATATTCATCCGACCTAGCCCCCCAAAAGCGCATCTGCATCGAGCATTTGCAAGTTTGGCAGTCTTCCCCAACATCAATTCATGGCACTTGATTTGTATCAACTTCATAACAAGTGCGGGTCAAAACTACGCCTAATGAAAGCCGCATCTAATACTTTATGACTAATCCCATCGCTGCCACCCCCAGCACCTTCCAATCAATCGACACAATAACAATTGCCTATCGACACAATCAAAGCAATTAATTGGTTGAATTTAAAACCATTCCTTATTATTCATTTGTCTTCACTCTCAACCCACTAGGAGAAACACCATGTCGATCATCAATTCCCAAATCAAACCCTTCAAAGCAACCGCTTTCCTCAACGGCAAATTTGTCCCGGTGTCCGATGCCGACCTGAAAGGAAAGTGGTCTATCGTTTTTTTCTACCCGGCTGACTTCACCTTTGTCTGCCCGACCGAACTGGGCGATCTGGCTGACGTCTATCCGGAGTTCCAGAAGCTTGGCGTCGAGTGCTATTCCGTTTCAACCGATACGCATTTCACGCACAAAGCCTGGCACGACACCTCCGATACCATCCAGAAAATCACCTATCCGATGATCGGTGACCCGACCGGGGCCATTACCCGCAATTTTGACGTGATGATTGAAGAAGAGGGTCTGGCGCTGCGCGGCACCTTTGTGATCAATCCGGAAGGCGTCATCAAGGTTGCCGAAATTCATGACCTGGGCATCGGCCGCGACGCTAGTGAACTACTGCGCAAGGTTCAGGCCGCTCAGTACGTGGCCGCCCACCCGGGTGAAGTTTGCCCGGCCAAATGGACGCCGGGCGATGCAACGCTGACGCCCTCCCTGGATCTGGTCGGCAAGATCTGATTAGACGGTAATTTTTAGCATCCAGGATCGAGCGGCACTGACCGCTTGATCCTCTGGATTTCACTGCAATGTTGCGGTCAACATTAAAACCAGCGCTTTTTTATAGCCGCAATATTTCAGTGAATTTCTGCACAGGGAGAACAACATGCTCGACAACAATATCAAGACCCAGCTCACGGCTTACCTCGAAAAACTGCAACGCCCGATCGAACTCGTCGCCTCGCTCGACGACAGCGCCCCGGCCCAGGCAATGCGTGGCCTGCTCACCGACATCGCCGAGCTGTCGAGCAAAGTCAGCCTGCGCGAAAACGGCTCCGCCGCCTTACGCCCTTCGTTCGCCATCGGCCAACCCGGCGAAATGCCCCGCATCAGTTTTGCCGGCATCCCGATGGGGCACGAATTCACCTCTTTGATCCTCGCCTTGTTGCAGAGCGGCGGCCACCCCCCGCAGGGGGAAGCCGACATCATTGAACAGATCCGCCATCTGTCCGGCACCTTCCATTTTGAAACCTTCATCTCGCTCTCTTGCCACAACTGCCCGGATGTCGTCCAGGCGCTCAATTTGATGGCGGTGATCAATCCGGGCATCAGCCATACGATGATTGACGGTGCGCTTTATCAGGATGAAGTCAACCAGCGAAAGATCATGGCGGTGCCGACGGTTCTCCTGAATGGTCAAGAGTTCGGTCAAGGGCGGATGAGTATTGAAGAAATCATCGCCAAACTCGATACCGGATCGGCGGCGCGCGACGCCGAAAAACTCAATGC
>CAZLPR010000029.1:0-7574 GCA_964561415.1 uncultured Dechloromonas sp.
ATCGGTCTTGCCGCCGCTGCCACCATTACCGCCAGCACCACCATTACCGCCAGTGCCACCGTAGCCATCGCCACCAGCACCGCCGTAGCCAGCGCCGCCGTTACCACCCTTGGCGCCGTTGGCATCACCCCAATTCTTCGCCGTATTGCCGATATCGTGAACCTTGTTATCGAACACCTTGCCTTCGAGTTCAATCTTGGCGATCGCTTTGTTCTCGTTGAAAGCATTGGTGAAGTTCGAGGTCGCTGTTGAACCGTTATTGGCAGCAGCATTGCCGTAGTCCTTGGCAATCGCTTTACCATCATTATTGCGATTGTCGCCAACACTCTTATCATTTTCCTGATCCGAGTTATTGGTCGTTGCGGTTGCGCCATTGTTGGCAGCTGCGGCCTGGTCTCTGGACTTGGCATCGCCATCGCCGGAATTGGTGTTGGTATCCGTATCCGTTTTGGTCACGGAAACTGTTTTCGTCTCCGTCTTGTTGATCGTCTTCGTATCGTTGTCGTTAATCGTATTGCCATTAGCCTGGCTATTTTCATTAGCCTGCGGACTCAAATCGCCACCCTGCTTGGATTTGGCAATCGCGACTTGCTTCACATCGGCATTCGCGGCAGCAGTTTCACTGACCGGTTCGGTCGGCGTTACCGGTACGGAATTCACCGTCACGTCGCCGTTGAAGTTATTGACTGGGTTTGCCCAGGCGGGGGCCGCACTGTAGGCTAAAGCTACTGCGGCCGCTAAGAGAGTTTTGTTCATGTTGAAAGCCTCCGGTCATCTAATTTGAAGTGGTCGCAGCCCCATGCCACGCCCTCCGAGCGACCTAAAAGCAACGCCTGTGCCACTTAAAAACAACACACCTAACCAACTGATTTTATTTACAAAATAAGATTGCTAAGCCTAAAGCAATAACCCATTTTCATAGCATTTATGTAAATCGCCTGAAACAAGGCATGCCGCAAAAAAATGATCAGTGGATAAAATTCACATGCCAGACACTCAAAGGCATGGCGCTGACAGCATCTTTAACCGTGTAACGAAAATGATACGACGCAAAATCGCGCCAAAAGCAAAAGCTGGCGATGACAAATTTCGCGTCAAAAACTCGCACCAACAAAAATTACCCATTAAAAATCAATCGCTAACAGAAAAGTCGCCAAGCACTACCGCAATCACAGTAACGCCCATATTGAGCATCCGGTATGTCGCCTTTCACCACAGGACATTAACTTTGCGACGACCATCCAAGGCGGCCAGCCTACGGTCAACCGCAAAAAGCACAGCAAAATGAGGCCGGGCAAATTCATCCAGTCGGAGAGTGCGATGTGTAGCTGCCAGAACAAAACATCCAGAACAAGCCCCCACCGCGCCAGCGTCCACCGCCAGCCACTTCCCGCAACCGAGCAGATGGCTTACCTGCAACAGCTTGCGGCAGTCTCTGAAAATGCGGTGATGATCACCTCAGTGACGGGGCGCATCACCTACATCAACCCGGTCTTTGAAACCCTGACCGGGTATGAAAACAAAGAAATTCATGGTCAGGATGCCAGCCTCTTCAACGCCGTCGAGCCCGATCAACGGCATTTTGACTACGACGACATTTGGTCGGTGCTGAGTAAAAATCAGGAAAACAATGAGTTCCCAAAATGTTTCGTCCATCGCAAGAAAAACGGTGACTTTTTCTTCATGGAACAAGTCACCCGGCCCTTTGTCGCCCCCGACGGCAGCATCACCCATTACATTTTGACCGGGCGCGATATCAGCGAACGCATCCACACGCTGCGCCAACTGGCCCAAAAAGCCAATCACGACGACCTGACCGGGCTAAGCAATCGCAATTTATTCATGGACCGCCTGAACCAGGCATTCAACCAGGCCTCGCGACGCAACGACCGCTTTGCCGTGCTCTATATCGACCTCGACAACTTCAAGGAAATCAACGACATCCAGGGTCACGCCGCTGGTGATGAAATTTTGCGAGCGGTGGCCACGCGCCTGCGGCAAAGCGTCCGTGAAGTCGACACCGTCGCCCGCCTCGGCGGCGATGAATTTGCCCTCATTCTCCCCGACGCCAAGCATCGTCAAAACGTTGAAACAGTCGTTGGAAAAATACTTCACGCCTTTCAAGCGCCGGTGATCTGGCAGCACGCATCGCTCACCATTCACGCCAGCATCGGCGCCTCGCTCTACCCTGAAAACGCCCACAATTGCGAGCAGCTCCTGCAACATGCCGACAAGGCCATGTATCAACAGAAAATAGCCGGCGGCAATGGCCTCAGCCATTTTGACCAAGGCATGCTCGAGGCAGAGACCCTCGACTTAAGCTACTTCCCCTGCCTATGAGAGCCAGGCCACTCAACCACGGCCTTGCTTCTGCCAACGCCCAACGACCGACCAAACAACACCCTCAAGCCTGACAAATCCCCGGCTTGATCGGCGGCGGCAGTTTGGCATTCAACTCGATATTGAACTTGTTAATACCCCGGTAAAGGGTGACTCGGGAAACGCCGAGTTGCTGTGCTGCTTTCGAGACGTTATTGCCGTTGGCGCGCAGGCTCGATTCGATAATATCCCGCTCAAAAGAAGCCCGCGCCGCATCCAGCGTCACGCCCTGGCTCTCCTGAACAAAATTCGCCAGGCCGAGATCAGCCGCGGTAATCAATTTGCTATCGCTCATCACGACAGCGCGATGCACCCGGTTAATCAGCTCGCGCACATTGCCCGGCCAGTTAAACAACGTCATCGCATTGATTGCCTCGGCGGTAAAGCCCGAAACCTTGCGCTGGCTGGTTCCCGATGAAAAATTCCGCAACACCATTTCAGCGAGCAGACGAATATCCCCCACCCGCTCCCGCAGCGGCGGCAATTGCATTTGAATCACATTGAGGCGATAAAACAAATCCTCGCGGAAACGCCCATCGCGAATCGCTTCCTGCAAATCGACATGCGTCGCCGCCACCAGACGAAAATCAACCGGGATCGACAGCGTTGAGCCAAGCCGGGTAATCGCCTGCTCCTGCAGAACGCGCAGCAAATTAACCTGCATGCCCTGCGGCAAATCGCCGATCTCATCGAGAAAAAGAACCCCGCCGTTAGCCGCCTCAATACTGCCGATTTTTCGCTGAGTCGCGCCGGTAAACGCCCCCTTCTCATGCCCGAAGAGTTCGGACTGAATCAAATTAACGGGAATCGCCCCGCAATTGACCACGACAAAGGGCTTGCCGGAGCGTGACGAATAATTATGAATCGCTCGCGCCACCAACTCCTTGCCCGTACCCGACTCGCCGCCGAGCAAGACCGGCAATTCGGTATCGAGCACTTTTTCCAGCTGGCGAAAAAATTTCACCATGACCGGACTGGTGCCGCAAATGCCAAAGCGCCCGGACGCCTCATCTTTGCTGACCAACGCCTGGCGCATACGCGCCTTGCCGCAGGCATGGCCAATGCTCATCGCCAGGCGCCGCGGCTCGATCGGCAAAGTATGAAAATCGTGAAACGCATTCAGGATAAACGTCTGAAACTCGCGGGAGGCCAACGAATCCGGCGAAACAATACCTATCCATTCCGTCATCGGCGCGCTCGTAATCATTCGCTCAACCTCTTCCTGCAACTCAGGCGTCAGCAATTCGAGCACCACCAGACCGACACTGCAATGATCCCTGGCGAGCATCTTTTGCGCCGCCGGCACAGACTCGAAACAATGAACGGCTTGATCCGCCGCAACCACCAGCGGCAACTGCTCGGCGATAAGCCCATGCGCATCAAATACCAGCACATTCCGTCTTTTCATTGCGACATCCCCATTCGTTTGAGCACTCACTTGCCCCAGCATCGTGGGCAAATATTGCCCTCGCCCTGAATCGCTGCAAATACCACTTTTCACTTAATCGGGATAATTCATACCGCCTAAACAAAGCATTCCACAGTCATTAGCCATACCCTATTCAGTTAAGAAAAATACTGGCCCAGGAGTATTTTCCCCAATCCCATTCGGTCATAACTTTAAGCAACAGCCCTTACATCAACAAATTCGCAGGGCATTCGATCCGACAAAGGAGAGGGCCATGAAAATCACCTTTATGCTGGCGAGCACCTGCTTGATCCTCGGATCACTCCAGTCAATCACGGCCCACGCCAATGCGCTCAACGAAAAGCAGAGCGCCTTGCCGAACAACAAACCGGCCAAGCCGGTAGCCAAAAATTTACTCCCCGAAGCCGACAACGAGGTAGTGGCGAACGAGCGTCAGCCAAGCGCCAGAGCGACAAAACAGCCATCCAACCGCCTGACGGAAACCCCGATTAGCGAACGGCGGCAATCTTTCTTTGTTTTCCTGCAAATTTTGCGCAGCGCCAAATAGCTTTCAACCGCCAACACAACCCGCCCACGCACCGGCTGCCCAGCCCGATCAATACTCCCGCTGATAGCGCCCGACCAACTCCGCAACCTCGATCACATGCCCCTGCATGGCCTTTTCCAGCACCGCGCGCGAGGGAAAGCGCAGGTCCGGCAGCACCGCATCAAGCGCTAAAAGCCGGTGAAAATAACGATCCACCCCAACCGGCGGGCACGGCCCGCTGTAACCAGTGCGCTTCCAGTCATTGCGCCCTTGCAGCGTTCGCGGCGGCAGGTTTTTACTGTTCGCGCCCTCCGGCAGCCCGACACTATCGGCCGGCAGGTTGTAAAGCAGCCAATGCACCCAGCGCACCCTGGGCGCCAGCGAGTCAGGCGCATCCGGATCATCGACAATCAACGCCAGGCTTTTCGCCCCGGTCGGCACCCCGGCCCAAAAAAGCGGCGGCGAGATATCCAGGCCATCACACGTGTGGCGCATTGGAATCATCGCGTTATAGAGAAACGAAGGCGACGTCAGGCGCAACGACATGGCAGGCAATCAGGCCCGCTTCAGCACTCAGGAAACCGGGATAACCCGGGCCTCTTCAGCCTTCGCCTTGGGCAAACGCACAGTGAGAACGCCATTCTTATAAGTAGCCTCGGCCTGGCTCGCATCGACCGCATGCGGCAACGGGAAAACCCGCTGAAAAGCGCCATAGGCACGCTCCATGACATGATAATTACTATCGTGCGTGTCACGTTCAAAGTGCTTTTCACCGCTCAGATAAAGCGTGTTGCCGCGAATCGAAATCTCACAACTCTCTTTCTCCATACCCGGCATCTCGACGCGGACCAGCACATCCTTTCGCGTCTCCTCAATTTCGCCGGCCAACAGACTCCAGCGCGGCAAAGTGGAAAGCTCGACCGACTCAACGCCGGACTCGCCCGCCGTATCCTTCCGGTGCACAAAATGCGTCAACGCCCCGCTACTTCGGCTGCGCAACTCATGCCAGCCATCGGACAAACTGCTCCAAACACGGCTCAATTCATGCCCGGCGCTCTGGCCGGCCTGCTTCAATGACTCAAGCATGATCCAATCCTCTCCATTTTTAGTGATATTCGTCACCCGCCACGCCATTGCGAGAACCCCGGCAAGCGCCGCAACCCGGCATTAGTTAAAAATAAGGAGAATTTTGGCCAGTCAAAATACGCAAGCTGCCGTATTTCGAATAACGGAAAATCCGTAAATCAAGCATCCGGCCCTGATACCTGCGGTCAACGCCAAAAAACAGGCAAAAATGAGCGATCGCCCAACCCCGCCATTTGCTCCCCAGGCCGCACCTCAGGAGCCGGCTACCCCGAACCCTGTAGTCCATATAAGCATTTCTCCAGATAGCCGGGCCAGCCGCCAGTAGGCAAAATGGAACTCCGCCCAAGACCCGAAAGTCATATTGGCGGATATTCAGGGAAATACTCAAGTCGCCAGATAGCGTCGGTATTTACCCATTGCCAATTATCTGGAGGAGATAAATCAATGGAATTTAAAGTCAAATCCGGGAGCCTCGGAAACCACCTGGTTTTTTCCGGGCCGATGACTTGCAGCAATTCGCGTGACATCGAAAACCGCATCATCAATGCCATGCGGCAACACCCGCAACTCAACGTCGACTTATCCGGCGTTGAAGAAATAGATCTCTGCGGCATCCATTTGCTCGGCGTCCTTAAAAGCTACGGCGGCGAAGCGGTTCGCATCATCGCCACCTCGCCCAGCGTTGAAGAGGCATTGCTGCAACTTCCCTCAACCCACCGCCATGCCAGGCTAAAGCGCAATATTCATATGCCAACGCCAGCCGGCAGACAACTTTCCCACGCCGCTTGACGCCGCACTCGTTAAGCCGTTTGCCGCCAGATAAAGGGCGCCGCAGTCGCAAAAAGGAAGGCCAGGCAAACGACCTTCCTTTTTTTTGCCCACTAAAAACCACCCTTACAAAACATTGTCATATATAGCAAATAAATTATTAATTTAAAAACAATGCCATTAACGTAAATTCGACTATACTCAAAAACCAGTAGTTTCATGAGGTGTGGTTAGCACCAAAATAAATGAGCAATAACTTTTTGCCAAGCAAATTCAAGGCAACGAAGACATCCCGAGGGGGGATAGCATGACCATTCGACTGATGCTGGTTGACGACCACAAAATCCTGCGCGACGCGCTTCGCACGGTACTTGAGCATGAGGCTGACATTGCGCTGGTCGCAGAAACCGATGACCCGACCAAAGTGGTCGAACTGGCCCGTCAGCAACGCCCCGATATCGTCATCATGGATATCGGCCTGCCGCAGATCAGCGGCATTGAAGCCACCCGCCATCTGTTGCAAGCCCTTCCCGAAATAAAGGTACTTGCCCTCTCCACCTTCTCCGAACGGCGGACCATTCTCGAAATGCTCGACGCCGGCGCCAGTGGCTATGTCGTCAAATCAGCCGGGCAGGATGAACTGCTACGGGCGGTGCGCGCCCTTTCCCTGGGCCGCACCTATCTTTGTCCGGAAGTTTCAGCCGTTGTCATCAACACCATGCGCGGCCGAAAAATTTCGGACAAACCGCAAGGCGAACAACTCGGGCGGCGCGAACGGGAAGTGCTCAAACTGCTCACCGAAGGCCACACCTCACCGGAAATCGCCGGCACGCTCAATATCGCCACCAGCACAGTTGAAGTGCATCGGCGCAACATCATGGCCAAGCTGGATCTGCATAGCGTTGCCGAGCTGACCAAATACGCCATCCGCCAGGGCATCACCAGCACCTGAAGCGCACGACGCAATGCCAGCGCCGGTTATCAGCCGGCGCGCGGTGGCTGAATCAAGCGGCTCAAGCGCCGCTGCGGCGGTTCGTCAGCCCATTGATACACGCCTGCAAGGCCTCTATTTCGACCGGTTTGTGCTGCACGATGATGCCCCGATCAGCCATGCTACGCATCAACTTGGGGTCGGTATCACCAGTGATCAGCATCGCCGGTAGCGTTTCGCCAAAAACCGCCCGGACGGCGGCAATCACATCAAAACCGGTTTTCCCATTGCCTAACCGGTAATCCGAAATAACTAAATCGGGCGCTTTGTCGCCGAGTTGCTGCAGCAACGCCTTGCCGGTTTCTGCACTCACCACGTCGTGCCCGATATCTGCCAGCGCACAACTCATCGCATCGAGCACGGCAACGTTGTCTTCCACCAGCGCGATGCGCAAG
>CAZLPR010000029.1:7603-12980 GCA_964561415.1 uncultured Dechloromonas sp.
TCGACCTCATTCGCCCGCCCCAGCGGCAGTTGAATGGCAAACATGGAGCCTTCGCCCAGACGCGACTTAACGCGTATCTCCAGGCCCAGTAGCGCCGCCGCTTTAGCCACGATGGCCAAGCCAAGGCCGCTGCCCCGATTGCGCCCGCCAGCCCCGAGCTGGCTAAACTCCTCGAAAATCTCGCTGAGGCTTTCTTCCGGAATCCCCACCCCCGAATCGTGCACCTCAAGCCAGACCTTGCCTTGATGCCGACGACAGCCAACGACAACGCCGCCCCGCTCGGTATAGCGAATCGCGTTGGCGACCAAGTTGCCAATAATCCGCTTAAAAAGTACCGGGTCGGTACAAACCGTCAATCTGGACGGCACATAACGCAGGTGCAAGCCTTTCAGCACCGCTTCGGGTTTGTGGATAGAAATCAGATGATCGAGCAATTCGGCCAGCGGGAAATTTCTCGCCTCCACATGCACCACCCCGGCGTCGAGTTTCGAGATATCGAGCAAATCGGTCAGCAGCTCGTTCAGGCTCGAAACGCAACTCGTCAAGTTATTGGCCAAGGTCAGATCAGCCGACGACAGCTTTTTCTTCAGCATGCCGATGTACAAACTCAAGGCAAACAGCGGCTGGCGCAGATCATGGCTGGCGGCCGCCAAAAAGCGGGATTTCGCCTGATTGGCCTGTTCGGCCTCCGCCTTGGCTACTTTCTGCTCATCGACCGCCTGCTTTAATGCGGTGATGTCCTCATGCACCACCACTGCGCCCCGGCGCGGCGCCGGCAATGCTTCAACGCTCATCCGAAACCAGTAGGTTTTGGCCGAAATCTGGCTGCAATAGTCCACCGTCACGCTACTGCGATAACCCAGCAAAACATCTTCAATCGCCTTCCAGACCGCGCACTCTGGCTGCGCTTTGCAGGGTTGCCCGGGCACTGAGGCGCAGGTGCTGCAGTAATGCAAACCCGGGTCATGCGTGACCAGATCGACCCCACAATGCTCGGTAACAAATTTTTCCCACGCTTCATTGGCCGAGACAATCCGGCCATTTTCGTCAAGCACGACAATCTGTGCGGTCAACGAATTAATAATGGCATTATTGAACGACTCGCTATCGCGCAAACGCTCGGTCATTTCCCACCGCTCGGTAATATCCCGAGAAAACCCCGCCGTGCCGATCACCCGCCCATCAAGAACAACCGGCGATTTCCAGGTTTCAAACCTGCGAATTTCACCGCCGGTTTCGATACGTTCCTCGATATATTTACTGGTACCGTTTTCCAGCACCCAGCGGTCATCGGCACGAAAAGCTTCAGCCGAATCGGGCGGCACAATATCGAAATCGTTCTTGCCGACCAGCATCTCCGGCGAAGCCGAATCAAACGTTTGAGCAAACGCGGTATTGACGGCCAGGAAATGACCATCCTCGTCCTTCAACCAGACCAGACAAGGAATATTGTCCAGAATGGCCTGGCGATAACGATCAGCCCGCCGCACCTCCTGCTCCAGCCGTTTGTGTTGAGTGATATCGGTCAACGCCATGTTGCAAACCTGCATTTTCAGGTCGGCCACCGCATCGATCCGCACATAGATCGGCGCCTCGCCGGGCTGCAGGCGCAACCTGATCTCGCCGCTGTGAATGCCTTCGCAGCTCAGCGCCTGGGTCAACATGGCATTAAATACCGGCAAGTCCTCATCCGCCACATAAGTGGCCAGGTGCTGGCGCTGGCGCTGCAATTGCATTCGGTCGAGATTGAGCAGCCGGGCGCCGGTCAGATTCAACAGGCGAATCTGGCTATCCGGGTAAAGACTGAAGTAGGCGACGGGCGCAAATTCATAAAGATCGATGAAGCGCTGTCCGGTCTCGGCATCGGCCAAGGCATCGCGCAACGACTCGTTCTGCATCTCGAGTTCGATCTGATGAACGCGCAATTCGTGGACAAGGCGCTGCGCATCCTCAGCCGAAAGCGCTTGATCAGCGGCAGAAGCGCCTTTTTCCAGGCGGCTCTCCGCTTTGCGGCGCAGTTCCTTGGTCATGCTCGCAAAATCGGGTTGATTCTTCATGACTCTACTTTCAGCACTTGATCAGACGATTGACGGAGTCGAATCCTACGGTCGACCCAAATATTTGAGCAAAATTTGAAATAAATTATCTGGCTTGACCGGCTTGGTAATGAAATCACTCATCCCGGCGGCCAACGCACGCTGGCGTTCCGTCTCAAAGGCACTCGCCGTCAAGGCCAGAATCGGCGTCGTTGCAAAGTCGGGCAATTGGCGAATCGCCTGGGTGGCTTCAACGCCGCCCAGTTCCGGCATTTGCATATCCATCAAAATCAACGCGTAGCGATTGTTTTCGGCCAGCTGAATCGCCTGCCGGCCGTTTTCAGCCGTATCGACAACAAGCTCGGCCTCTTCGAGGAGCATCTGCGTCACTTCGCGATTGATCGGCTCATCCTCGACCAGCAATACCCGCGCGCCTCGGCTTTGCTGACGCAGGATCTCTTCGGCACTTTGCGCCGGTGCCGGATCAACCGGCGCAGCGTTGGAGGCGCCTTTGCCCAACCAGCAAGTCAGCCAGAAAGTGCTGCCCACGCCCGATATGCTTTCAACACCGGCGTCGCCGCCCATCAGGCGGGCAATCTGGCGGGTAATCGCCAAACCAAGGCCGGAGCCGCCAAAGCGGCGGCTGGTTGAGCTATCCGCCTGGCTGAAAGACTCAAAAAGCAAGGCTTGTTCGGCCGGAGAGATGCCGATGCCGCTATCGCTGACCGCAAAGCGCAGCAGATAAGCGTTCGCCGTCTCATCCAGTTTGCTGCCGCGCAACGTGATGTTGCCGCGTTCGGTGAATTTAATCGCATTGCCCAGGTAATTGATCAGCGCTTGCGCCAAACGGGTTGCATCGCCGCGCAAATGCTCAGGCAGCCCGGCGATTTGAACGGAAAAGGCCAAACCCTTGGCCCTGGCACTTTGGTTAATCAGCGGCAAAACCGACTGCATCAGCGCCTTGCTGCTGAAGTCGCGCTGCTCCAACACAAATTGCTCGGCTTCGATTTTTGAAATATCGAGAATATTGTTGATCACACCCAGCAAATGGTTGCCGCAAGCGATAATTTTCTCCAGCTGGGCGGCCTGCTGCGGTGTTGGCTCCTTGCGCTGCAGCAGGTGCGCCAGGCCGAGAATGCCGCTGATCGGGGTGCGGATTTCATGGCTCATATTGGATAAAAAAGCACTCTTGGCGCGATTGGCCGCCTCGGCCAAGGCCAGCGCCTGGCGCAACTCAGCGGTACGCGCCGCAACCAGTCTTTCCAGATCTTCGTTGCGGCTACTCGTCTCCTTGAGCGCAGCCTCCAGTTTTGCCGCCCGACGCAATTCGTCGTTCTGCATCTCGAGTTCGATTTGGTGCACCTGTAACTCATGCAGCAGGCGTTGCGTATCTACCGCATTGAGAACAGGCAGCATGCCGCCGCTGGCGGCCAGTTCAGCCTCCGCCTGGCGCCGCAGTTTGACCTCGGGCAATTCGTCCTGCAGACGGTTCATGATGGATTTTTCCCCAGCTTGCGTAGCTCGGCTTCCAGTTGTTTGTTCGCGGTGATATCGATGAAGGTAATGACCACGCCGTCGATCACATTTTCCTGCGTCCGGTAAGGCATGATGCGCACGCGGTACCAGTTGCCATCGCGCGTTTTTACCTGTTGCTCGCGAAACACCAGGTTCGACAATACGGCGAGTGCATCGGCCTGCAGTTGCGGATAGTCAAGATCAGTCACGATATCCGACAGCGAGCGCCCGACATCGGCCGGGATGAACTTGAAAAGGTGCGTCGCGTAAGTGGTGTAGCGCCGCAACTTCATCTGGTTATCCAGAAAAATAGTGGCAATTTCGGTGCTGTTGAGCAGGTTGGTCATGTCATTGCGTGCCCAGGTCAGATCGTCGACCTTGGAGAGCAATTCGGCATTGACGGTCTGCAGTTCTTCGTTGATCGATTGCAACTCTTCTTTCGAGGTGGTCAGTTCCTCATTGGAGGCTTGCAATTCCTCATTGGCCGACTTGGCTTCTTCGACCGAGGTCTGCATTTCTTCATGCGTGCTGCGCAAGGCTTCACGGGTTTGCTGCAATTCGCGGGTCAAGGCAGCTTCGCGGTCAGTGGCCACTACTTTTTTCGCTTTGCGGCCAGCATTTGGCGCGGCGATATCATTGAAGACAATGAGCACCCGGTTATTCAGCGCCTCAGGTTGCTGTAAGCCCTGCACGGTGACATTGACCATTTGCGTGCCGCCATTGGTGCCCACCTGCAGATCCTTGAGATAAATCGGCTCCTTCTGATGCAGGGCATTGCGCAAAACGCCGGCCAGGGCGTCACGCAGGCCGTCGCGGGCCATCGCGTGGATGTTCATATTGACTTTACCGGCGGCCGGTTCGAGATATTTGCCGGTGCGTCCGCTGATGTAAAGGATGTCTCCTTCGGCATTGACCAGCACCGCGGCCGGCGCAAAATTTTGCTGAATGTACTGGTCGGTCAGGCATTCCATACTTTGCCGAAAATCGCTCTGGACGCGCTCATCCTCCAGCGCAGCAACGTATGGCACGCGCGCTTGCAATTCGAGGCGCAACGGTTGCGAACGCTGATCGAGACGCTCAAATACCCGCACTTTTTTATCCATCGGGACAAACAGGTCGCTGAAGTTGCCGACCGTTTCGGCACTCCCCAGCACCAGAATGCCTTGCCGATTGAGCGCGTAGTGGAAGAGCGGAATCAAGCGCCGTTGCAGTTCAGGGCCGAAGTAGATCAACAGATTGCGGCAGGATAAAAGATCGAGTTTGGTAAACGGCGGGTCGGAAATGATGTTATGCGTCGCGAAAACCACCATTTCGCGAATACTTTTGCTGATCCGGTAGCCGCCGTCTTCCTCGCTGAAATTGCGCTGCAGGCGCTCCGGCGAAATGTCTGCCGCAATGTTGGCCGGATAAAAGCCGCTACGCGCTTTGTCGATGGCGTCGGGATCAAGATCGGTGGCGTAAATCTGCAGCGTAAAGTGGGCTTCCGGATTCAGCCGCTCAACGGTTTCTTTAAAAACAATCGCCAGCGAGTAGGCTTCCTCGCCGCTTGAACAGGCGGGCACCCAGGCGCGTAGCACCTTGCCGGCCGGCTCCCTGGCCAAAAGTGCCGGCAGCGCCGTCTGGGCCAAAAATTCCCAGAACAGCGGGTCGCGAAAAAAATTGGTGACGCCGATCAGCAACTCCCGGAAGAGCAGATCAAGCTCCTGCGGATTGTCCCGCAGGTAGGAGACATAAGCGGCAATGCCGCCGATCTGCAACAGGGCGGTACGCCGTTCAATGCGCCGGTACAGCGTGCTCGGTTTGTAGCGCGAAAAATCATTGCCGCA
>CAZLPR010000030.1:0-12740 GCA_964561415.1 uncultured Dechloromonas sp.
TAGGCTTCGCTGATCGAATCATGATGAATGGCGATAAAAAAATCGCTCCCCGCCGCCTGCGCCGGCCGCTCGGCCAAACTGCCAATATCGCCGGCAAAATTGATTTCCCGCACGCCAAGAGCGCGCTGGCGCAATGCCCCGGCCAGCACCCCGGCAAACATCTGGTTGAACTCGAACTCGCTGCGCCCGCGAGCGCTCACCGCCCCGCCAGCCACCAAGCCATGGCCCACATCGACAGCGACCAGCGGCGGCGCAGCAAAGGCTGCGGTCAACGGCAAAAACAGGGCAAAAAAGAGTTTATGCAAAAAAGCCATCGGCAAATTATCGCCGCCCATCCCGGCAAAGACCACCCGGAATACAACGACAGCGCAGAATTACGCTATAGTTTTGCGCCTGCAAACGGACAAAACCAATGAACGACGTGACCCAACATCGACGCGGCACCAGCGCCCATCAGCCCGACCTCAACTGGAGCCAGGTCCGCGAAACCGTGCTCATGCTCGAACTCGCCGCCGTGCAGATCGAAACCGCGATGAAGGACAGCAATGCCTCGGTCGAAGTACTAACCGAGTCCTTCACCATGATGGCCGGCTACATGCGGCTGATTTCCGACACCGTGCAAACCCTGCCCGACGACGGCGAAGTCGGCGCCGCCAAACAAAATCTCACCGGCGTCTCGGAGCACGTTTCGAGCATGGTGCGCCAGGCCATCATCGCCTTCCAGTTCTACGACAAACTGGTTCAGCGCCTGGCCCACGTCGGCATCAGCCTGGGCGATTTAAGTGACCTGGTGGCCAACACCCAGCGCCTGTTCAACCCCAACGAATGGGTTCAGCTGCAGCAGAAGATCAAGGTCAAATACACCACGCGCGAAGAAATCGCCATGTTCGAGGCTGTCATGCAGGGCATGCCGGTGCAGGAAGCGGTCGATAAATTCATCGCCGAAATGAAAGAAAAGCCGGACGACATCGAGCTTTTCTAACTAAAAATCGCTCGCCGCTTCCCAGACAATATTGGCCTTCGGGCCACCCCGGCTAGTCCGTTCCAGCATGTCGATCAGCGGCCAGGCGCGTTGGCCGATCGCCCCCGCCGGCTCTTTTTTGCGCACGCCTTCATCTTCCACGTCATCATCATCCGGCGGTGGCGTTTCTGCGCCCTTGACCGCCTGGCGCAACGCCTCGGCAGCACCGGCCATTTCAGCCTGCGTGAAAGCACCGCGCGCCGTGCTTGCCTTGCCGATCGCCTGCAGCAAAAATTTGGCAGCATCGGCAAACATGAGCAATTCGCCGCTCTCACTGGAATAAAATCGCACAAGCATCATTTTTCCTTTGATTAGCATTTTTAATTTTGTCAAACTGACATACCATTCAAGCGGAATGGCGCTTCAGGGAGAGAAAATATGAGCAACGATACTAACGCCAATCTCCTGGAGACAGGAAACGACGAAACCGAACGCCTGGCGCTGGAAGAGTGCATCAAACGGCAACGTTTCGATCGGCGTGTTTCAGTCCTCGTCATTCCCGCCGGACGCTGCGAACTGGCGATTAAATTTGCCCGCCTTGGCGCCCAGGTGGTCGCCGCCGACCTGGCCAGCTGGCAGCATGAAATCGATGGCCGCATCCTGGCCAACGGCCAACAAGACCACATCGCCTACCTTGAAGGCAGCATCAGCGACTTTCCGGAAAGTCCGCCGGGCGATCCGTTCGACATCATCGTCATCCGTCGCGGCCTGTGCAGCATGCCTTATGAGCAAGCGCGCCAGGTTGTTCGTCAATTGCTGCTCAATCTGAAAATCGGCGGCCGGCTTTACCTCTCCATTCTCGGCCTGCACTCAGAGCTCGGCGACGGCTATGCCGATGCCGAGGCGCCGGTCGAACAACGTTTTGCCACACTTTCCCCGGCCCTGATCAAAAAATACGACATCACGGGCCAAGTCTGTCTGTACTCCGAGCGCAATCTTTTCATGCTGCTCCTCAATGCCGGCGCCAGCGTACTGCGCACGATGACGACCACCCACGGCAACGTCAAGGCTGTCGCCGTCAGGGTTTGAGTCAGGCAAGGGCTGATTGGCGAGCTTCGTCGGCTAAATCGCCTCTTTCTTTATCGCTAATGCATTCACACTGAACTAAAAACTAAAGTAAAATCCGCACGCATAATACAAAAATATCAATAAGCACAAATTCATCCACGGGAATCAGTAATGAAAACCATCTTTCTGGTCGATGATTCGGCCACCATCCTGCTCAGCATCTCCAATATTCTGGCCAAGGCCGGCTATGCGACCGAAAAAGCCAGTAGCGGTGAAGACGCGCTCAAGAAGTTTCAGGCCGGCATCAAGATCGACCTGCTGATTACCGACCTCAACATGCCCGGCATCAATGGTATTGAGTTGATCCGCGAAGTGCGCAAGCTACCCGCCTACAAATTCGTGCCCATCCTTTTTCTGACGACGGAATCGCAACAAGCACGCAAGGCGGAAGCCAAAGCCGCCGGCGCATCCGGCTGGATTGTCAAACCGGCGACGGCCGACGAGCTGATCAATACCATCAAACTCGTCGTCCGCTAGGGGCGAGCCATGCCGATCCAGAATCTGCTCAAACGAGCGCTGCTGGTTGCTTTGGTCATAGGCATTGGAGCATTTGGCTCCGTTTATTACCTCAACGACTGGTTCCACAATACGTTTGCACCTTCGCTTGGAATCGGCAATCCATTAGCCGACGCCCTGGGTTCAGTGCTCATTGTGCTCGCTTGCCTGATCGCCCAGCGCGCTGTTTCATTGGCCTTTTACAAGGACATGATGTTTGGTCTGGCGAACGAACAAAAACAGGTGTTCACCAAAGTCAGCGATGTCGAAACCGTTGGCGAAGAAGTCGCCAAGGAACTCGAAGGCGTGCGCCAATTCAATGAAGTACTGCGTCAGCAAATGAATGGCATTGTCGACACCACCGAAAAAGCCGCTTACGACATCACCAACCGCCTGCTGGCGATTGATGCCGTAGTTAGCCGCCTGGACAGTTTTGTCGCCCAGACAGCGACTGACTCAACGGCGATTGCCCATAATTCCGAAGAGAATATTGCCGGCAACAAGCGTCTGATCGACAAGATGGAAATTTATATCAAGCGACGGATTGACGAAGCATCCAGCGATCAGGCACGGATCAGCCAGGTGGTCAAAGATGCGCAGGATCTCGGTAAACTGGTGCAACTGGTCAAGGATATTTCCGGGCAAACCAATCTGCTCGCCCTCAACGCCGCCATTGAAGCCGCGCGTGCCGGCGAATCAGGCCGTGGTTTTGCTGTGGTTGCTGACGAGGTTCGCAAGCTATCGACCGAAACGGATACTGCGGTCAACAAGATAAATCACGGCATAAATGCGGTAGCTGAAAATATCCGTCAGCAGTTCCAGGACAAACTGGCCCACAGCAATGTCGATGCCGAGCGCGCCGCGCTCAACGAATTTTCAACGCAGTTAAGCAATCTGAGCAACGGCTACCAAACGCTGCTTGAGCATGACATCAATACCCTGAACACCGTCAAGGAATCCAGCACCCAACTCGCCAGCATGTTTATAGATGTTCTGGCCAGCGTGCAGTTCCAGGATATCACCCGGCAGCAGATCGAGCAGGTGCAACAGGCGATGCGCAAACTCGACGATCACGCCGAAATTTTGGCCCAGCGCATCAAAGCGTCTGAAAATGCTAATTTCCAATTTACGCCGCTGGCCGAACACCTGGACCAGCTTTACAGCACTTACGTGATGGATAACCAGCGCCTCGCCCACCAGCAGGCGACGGATCGCACTGCGAAAGCAGGCCCGGCGGCTGCGGCCGGCGCATCCCCCAAAATCGAACTGTTCTGATGGAGCCGACATGAGCGCCAAAAACCGCCTGAGCATCCTCGAAGATCTCACCATCTATAACGCCATGAGTCAAAAACAACAATTGCTCGATGGCCTGAACTCAACCAATGCGCTGGAACTCGATCTCTCGCAAGTAGGCGAAATTGACAGCGCCGGGCTGCAATTGCTCATTCTGATCAAGCGTGAAGCGGCCCGCCAGCAAAAAGATCTGGCTATCGTCGCGCACAGCCCCGCCGTGCGTCAGACCATCGATTTCTGCAACCTGGCTGCCTTCTTTGGCGACCCGGTCATCATTTCCGCCCACGAACAAGCCTGAGGTAAACCATGGACGAACTGACCAGCGTATTTATCCAGGAAGGCCGCGAGCAATTGCAGGCCATGGAAAACGGCCTGCTCGTACTTGAGCAGAACCCGGACAATCTCGACAACATCAACACCATTTTCCGCGCCGCCCACACCATTAAAGGAGCTTCCGGTGTTATCGAATGTCATTTCATCGAAAACTTCATGCACAAGGTGGAAAACGTTCTCGACCGCCTGCGCAACAGTGAAATCCGGGTATCCAGCGACCTGACCGGCCTCTTGCTGCGCTGCTGCGACCAGTTGGGCGGACTGATGAGCGTTCTTGAAGCCGGCCAGCCGGAACCCGATGCTGACTCGACCGCCAAAGGTGATGCACTGCTGATCGAACTCGGCGCCTATACCGTCGACCCAGCTGCCAGCACCGGTAAAATTATCGAAGCCGAAGCGGAGTACCAGACCTCTGGCGGCGGCGTGGTGATCACCGACGCCTGGCACATTTCAGTGCGCTTCGGCCCCGATGTGCTGCGCGGCGGCATGGACCCGCTTTCCTTTATTCGCTACCTGGCTTCGCTCGGCGAAATTCTCGGCCTGGAAACGATCTCTGACGCCATGCCGGCCGCCGCCGGCATGGACCCGGAATCCTGCTATCTCGGCTTTGAAATCCGTCTGCAAACCCGCGCCTCAAAGGCCGACATTGAGCGCGTCTTCAATTTCTGCGCCGATGATTGCGAACTGCGTATCCTGCCACCGGACAGCAAGCTGGCCGAATACCTCAAGCTGATCAAGGAATTGCCGGAAGACGACATGCGTCTCGGCGAAATTCTCGTGCGCTGCGGCGCCTTGACCCAGGCCGAGCTGGAGCAGGCACTGGTTTTCCAACAAACGCCCCAGCCAGCTATCGAAGCCGGCGAAGAAACCGCGCCGACGCTGCAGATCGGCGAAATCCTGGTCGACACCAAAGTTATCCAGAAAACCGTCATTGATGCGGCCGTGCACAAACAAACCCAGGTCAGCGAGAAAAAGGCCGTCGAAGCCCGGCTGATCCGCGTCCAGGCCGACAAGCTCGACCAGCTGATCGATCTCGTCGGCGAACTGGTGATTGCCGGCGCCTCGGCCCATTTGCTCGCCCAGCGCAGCGGCCAGGGCGAATTGATGGAGACGACCTCCGTCCTTTCGCGCCTTGTTGAAAACATCCGCGACTCGGCACTGCAACTGCGCATGGTCCAGATCGGTGAAACCTTCAACCGCTTCAACCGCGTTGTACGCGATGTTTCGAAGGAAATCGGCAAGGAAATCGATCTCGTCATCACCGGCGCCGAGACTGAGCTTGACAAGACCGTGGTCGAAAAAATTGGCGACCCGCTGATGCATCTGGTGCGCAATTCCATGGATCACGGCATCGAACAAGGCGCCGTGCGCGAAGCGAACGGCAAGGACCGGCGCGGTACGGTGCAACTCAACGCCTACCATGATTCAGGCAGCATCGTTATCGAAGTGATCGACGATGGCGGCGGCTTGCCGCGCGACAAAATTTTCAACAAAGCCGTCGAAAAGGGGCTGATCCAGGCGACCCAGACCTTGTCCGATCAGGAAATCATCAATCTGATCTGGGAACCGGGATTTTCTACCGCCGATCAAGTGACCAATCTTTCCGGACGCGGGGTCGGCATGGATGTCGTGCGGCGCAATATTCAGAGCCTGCGCGGCAATTGCGACGTATCCAGCGTCGAAGGCGAAGGCACCACCTTCACTATTCGCCTGCCGCTGACGCTGGCCATCATCGACGGCTTTCTGGTCGGGGTCGGCAAATCGGCCTACGTCATTCCGCTCGATATGGTCATCGAATGCATCGAACAACGTGATGACACCGCCGACCGCGATTTCCACAATCTGCGCGGCGAAGTGCTGCCCTTTGTCCGCTTGCGTGAAATGTTCGAGATCGAAGGCAAACGGCCAGCCCGCGAAAATATCGTCGTAGTGCAATACGCCGGGCAAAAAGCCGGCATCGTGGTCGATCAACTGATGGGGGAATTCCAGACCGTCATCAAGCCGCTATCGAGCATCTTCCGCCATCTGCGCGGCATTGGCGGCTCGACCATTCTCGGCACCGGCGAAGTGGCGCTAATCCTGGATGTACAAGCCCTGGTCCAACGCAATGCCCGCAGTGAAGAACGTGAAATGAGCCTGAACGCAGCATTGCCGCGGTCAACCACGCAGAACTAACAATTTTTGAAGTTTGCCACCCCGGAGGGAATCATGTTGAACAACCTTAAAATCGGCGTCCGCTTAGGCATAGGCTTTGCGGTCACTTTAGCCTTGCTGATCACCATTGCGCTAATCAGCATCACCCGTATTGCAGACCTGAATACCGATATCCAATTAATGACCAATGACCGTTTTCCCAAAACGGTCCAAGCCAATAACGTTATTCGCGCAATCAACGTCATTGCCCGAAACTTGCGTAACGCAGTGATTTTTAGCGGCGCGGAGCAACAAAACTCACTCGACGCCATTGCGCCGCAACGCAAAATCATCACAGAAAATATTGAGAAACTGGAAGCAACGATTACGGCGGAAAAAGGCAAAGAGCTTCTGAAAAAGATATCCACCGACCGCATGGTTTACGTCGCCAATCAGGACAAGCTGATTGAATTAATCAAAGCCGACAAAGCCGCCGAAATCGCCCTCTTCATGCAAACGGAACTACGCACCTCTCAGACCAATTACATCAACTCGGTCGATCAACTGATCAAATTCCAGGTTGATATCATGGAAACAGCGGGCACAGCGGCCGCTGAAAATGCCGCTCAAGCCAACCGTCTGCTGACCATTCTGGCCTCAATCGCCGCCGTACTGACCGCACTTTTCGGCTTTTTCATCACCCGCAGCATTACCCGTCCAATCGGTCAGGCGGTAACGATTGCCGACAAGATCGCCGATGGCGACTTCTCGATGAAGATCGACACCAGCGCCAAGGATGAAGTCGGCCAAATGTTGAACGCTCTCGAAAAGGCAGTGATGGCGGTCAAGAACATGAGTGCCGAAGCAGCCGCTCTGGCGCAGGCTGCGGTCGACGGCAAACTCACCACGCGGGCAGATGCCAGCAAGTACAAAGGCGAATACCAGAAAATTGTGGCCGGCGTAAATGCCACGCTCGATAGCGTCATCAACCCGCTCAACGTGACGGCCAAGTACGTCGATGACATCTCGAAAGGGATAATCCCGCCGATCATCACCGACAACTACAACGGCGACTTCAACATCATCAAGACCAATCTGAATAACGTGGTCAAGATGATGAGCGACCTGCTGGCCCAGACCTCGATCATTATTCAGGCCGCCGCCGATGGCGAACTGAACAAGCGGGCCAATGCCGATATGTTTGTCGGAGGCTGGAATCAGTTGGTCAAGGGCGTCAACGACACCATCACCAACATCGTCAATCCATTGAATGTGACGGCCAACTATGTAGACCGGATCTCGAAGGGCGATATCCCATCGAAGATTACCGATACCTACAAAGGCGATTACAACACCATCAAGAACAACCTGAACGCCTGTATTGAAGCGGTCGACAAGCTGGTCGCCGATGCCAACAGGCTTTCTGACGCCGCCGTGGCCGGCAAGCTGGAAACCCGCGCCGATGCGACTCAGCACCAGGGCGATTTCCGCAAGATCGTGCAGGGCGTGAATGACACGCTGGATGCCGTGGTGACACCGATTCAGGATGTCCAGCGCGTCATGGGTGCAATGGAGCGGGGCGACATGACCCAGACCATCAGCAAGCAATATCAGGGTGATTTCGCCACTTTGAAGGAAGCAATCAACAACACCATTGCCAAGTTGTCGGAAACCATCGCCCAGATCATTACCGCCGCCGATGCGCTGTCGAATGCCTCCGGCCAGGTATCGGCCACGGCGCAATCCTTGTCGCAATCTTCCTCCGAACAGGCTGCCTCGGTTGAAGAAACAACGGCCAGCCTGGAGCAAATGACAGCGTCGGTTTCACAAAATACCGAGAATGCCAAAGTGACCGATGGCATGGCCTCGAAAGCCGCCAAGGAAGCCGGCGAAGGCGGCGATGCCGTGGGCAAGACAGTCGATGCCATGAAGTCGATTGCCGACAAGATTGGCATCATTGACGACATCGCCTACCAGACCAATCTGCTCGCCTTGAATGCGGCGATTGAAGCGGCGCGTGCTGGCGAACATGGCAAGGGCTTTGCCGTGGTAGCGGCCGAGGTGCGCAAACTGGCGGAACGCAGCCAGGTGGCGGCGCAGGAAATCGGCACCCTGGCCGGTTCCAGCGTCAAGATGGCCGAACGGGCCGGCAGTTTGCTGACCGAAATGGTGCCGAGCATTCAGAAAACCTCTGATCTGGTGCAGGAAATCGCTTCGGCCTCGCAAGAGCAATCGACCGGTGTCGCCCAGATCAACACGGCGATGGGCCAGCTCAACAAGGCAACGCAGCAAAATGCTTCTGCCTCCGAAGAACTGGCAGCGACCGCCGAAGAGTTGGGCGGACAGGCCGGACAACTCCAGCAGTTGATGGAATTCTTTGCCGTTGAAGAGGGCAGTGCCGCCCGCCGCCCGAGCTTCAAAGCGCCCGCCGCCCGTAGTGCCGCCCCGCGCAATACGCGCTCAGCCGGTAGCCGGACAGCGACGGCCGCGTTGGACGAATCCGATTTCGAGAAGTTCTGAGCGGGAGGCTGCGACTATGGGACAAGTTGTCCAAAGCCCGGGTAAAGGCCGGGCGACCGCAGTCGTTGCGGTCGACAATGCGCCGCAGCAATATTTGACCTTCACGCTGGGTGGCGAGATGTTTGCGGTTGCCATCCTCAACGTCAAGGAAATTATCGAATATGGCACGGTGACGGAAATTCCCATGATGCCGGGCTTCATTCGCGGCGTCATCAACCTGCGGGGCGCGGTCGTGCCGGTGATCGATCTTTCCTGTCGCTTTGGCGGCAAGACGACCGAAGTGGCGCGCCGGACCTGTATTGTCATCGTTGAGCTGAACGAGGGCGATATCAAACAGGATATTGGTGTGATGGTCGATGCGGTTTCCGAAGTGCTGGAAATCGCGCAGGCGGAAATCGAACCGCCACCCAGTTTCGGGGCTAAAATCCGCACCGATTTCATCTCCGGCATGGGCAAGGTGAATGGCAAATTCGTCATTCTTCTCGATGTTGCCCGCGTCCTGTCGGTCGAAGAAATCGCCATGTTGACGCATGTTAGCGAAGCAAACAGCGGCGAAACGGCCTAGCAATCCGAGCCTGATGCCTGCTACGGCGGGCATCGGGTTTCAGTCCGCCGGCCGATTTCTTATCAAGGTTAAATGGTCGATTACACCTCCCTGCCCTCGCGTGAAATCGAGCGCCTTTCCCGCAACATCAAACCCGGTGAATGGGCGATTGAGCCAATAAGGCCGATTTCAACTTTGCTCGGCTCCTGTGTCGCGGTCTGTCTTTACGACAGCGCCTTGCCCTTGGCCGGGATGAATCACTTCATGCTGCCGCAAATGAAAAAAGGAGCCCATGCCGACGAGGACATGCTGTTGGCTGGCGATGCCTGCATGGAAGCCTTGCTCAATGCCATGCTCAAACAGGGTGCGGCCAAGCACCGGATTAAAGCCAAGGCCTTCGGCGGCGGCACGGTAATTGATGCCAATCTGCCAAGCTCATTGTCGATTGGCAAACGCAATGCTGACTTTACACATGAGTGGCTGGACCGCGAAAATATTCCCCTGGTCTGCTCCGACTTTCTCGGCCCGTGGTCACGCAAAATCTTGCTCGTCCCACAAAATGGCGACGCCTATTGCAAGCGCGTCACCTCCAGCCTGATCAATATCGAATCGCTGCGCCGCGAAGAGCAGGCTTACGCCAATTCGCTGCTCAACAAGGCGTCGACCGCAACCACTAACCGGATTGAGTTGTTTTAATGAGCGAATCGCTGATTACCGATCAGGAATTCGCGCTCTTCCAGCGACTGATCTACAAAATTGCCGGCATCAGCCTTTCCGAGGTCAAAAAAGTCTTGCTCGTTGGCCGCCTGCATAAGCGCCTGCGTCACTACCATTTCGATACTTTCTCGCAGTATTACCGCATGCTGGCCAGCGGCAATGCCCCGGAAGAATTGCAAATGATGGTTGACCTGCTGACCACCAACGAAACTTACTTTTTTCGCGAACCCAAGCATTTTGATTTTCTGCGTGATGAAATTTTGTTCAAATGGCGCAGCCCAACGACTTTTCGTATCTGGAGTGCGGCCAGTTCAAGCGGCGAGGAGGCCTACACGCTGGCGATGATGCTGGCCGAATATCTGCCCAACAAACCCTGGGAGATTGTCGGCTCCGACATCAGCACGCAAGTGCTGGACAAGGCGCGGCGCGGCCATTATCCGCTCAACCGTATCGAGGGCATTCCGCCAAAGTTTCTGAGCAAATATTGCCTCAAAGGCGTGCGCTCGCAAGCCAATACGCTGCTCATTTCGAATGAATTACGCAGCCAGGTGAGCTTTCAGCAGGTCAATCTGACCTTGCCGGTAGACCGGTCGCTCGGCAAGTTCGAGGTGATTTTTCTGCGTAACGTGATGATTTATTTCGACCAGGAAACCAAACGCAAAGTGGTCAACAACCTTTTGCCGCACCTTGCTCCCGGCGGTCATTTCATCATCGGCCACTCGGAAACCCTGAATGGCCTGGATGTGGCGCTGACCGCGACGCGCCCGACTATTTACCGGAAGGCATGAACCTTGATTCCTCAATTGACCGCTCACCTCTTTCCGGCAAACCTTGCGAATGCTGGCTTTTTCCCCTTCGCTGCGCTTCACCGATTGGGTGAAAGCGCTCCGCGTCCGCAAGAGATACCGATCCCTGCTGCGCAGGCCATCCCGCCCAAACGCACCAACGGACGCGTCCAACTGAGGAAGCAAGGTTAAACATGGCTGAGCCGATCAAAGTGATGATCATTGATGACTCGGCCGTCGTGCGCCAGGTTGTCTCGCAGGCGCTGGCCGGGAAGTCGGATATTGAGGTGATTGCCACCGCATCCGACCCGATTTATGCCATCGAAAAATTGCGCCTCAAATGGCCGGATGTGATCGTTCTCGACATCGAAATGCCGCGCATGGATGGCATTTCATTCCTCCGCAAAGTCATGACCGAGCGCCCAACGCCGGTCATTATCTGCTCCTCGCTGGCCGAAAATGGGGCTCAAGCTACCTTTGATGCCATGGCAGCAGGTGCCGTCAGCATTATTACCAAACCCAAGGCCGGGCTGAAATCTTTTCTCGAAGATGCTTCCAACGACATCGTGCAGGCTATCCGCACCGCCGCCCGCGCCAACCTGCGGGCCTTGCCGCGCAACGGCGTAGCCGCGATGCCCAGCCAGCACCGGCCAAAACATTCAGTTGACCAGGTTATTGCTTCCGGCGGGCCGACGGCAATGGCTCGAACCACGGACCAGTTAATTGCCATCGGCACCTCGACCGGCGGCACGCAGGCGCTGGAGGCGATCCTTACCAAGCTCCCGGCCACCTGCCTGGGTATTGTCATCGTCCAGCATATGCCGGAAAAATTCACCGCGATGTTTGCCGAGCGCTTGAACGGCTTGTGTGAAATCGAGGTGCGGGAAGGCAGGAATGGCGACCGCATTATGCCCGGCCGCGCCCTGATCGCCCCCGGCGGCAAACACATGATGCTGAAACGCAGCGGCGCCCAATATCTGGTCGAGGTTATCGACGGGCCGTTGGTCAATCGCCACAAACCGTCGGTCGACGTCCTTTTCCGCTCCGTCGCCAAATTTGCCGGCGCCAACGCGCTGGGTATCATCATGACCGGCATGGGCGACGACGGCGCGCGCGGCTTGAAAGAAATGCACGATGCCGGAGCCAAAACCATCGCTCAGGACGAAGCCAGTTGTGTCGTTTTCGGCATGCCAAAGGAGGCGATCAAACTCGGCGGCGTCGATCAGGTGCTGCCGCTCAGCCGCATTCCCGATGCCATGCAGACCTACACGCGCAACAGTTAAGGCCAAGCGAGTACGGCCCAACAGCTGTGATTAATCGCCGACTAAAACCCAAGCTGTGCAGAATGTTGCCGCGATGAGACAACCCATTCGCCTCGGCGTTGATCTTGGCGGCACCAAAATCGAAATTATCGCGCTCGACGCCGGTGGCGCTGAACTTTTGCGCCGCCGTATCGCCACCCCGCAAGGCGATTACGCGGCAACGCTAGCTGCTGTGGCCCAGCTGGTTGCCGACAGCGAAAAACAACTGGGCCGGCACGGCACGCTCGGCATCGGCATCCCCGGCGCCGAATCGCTGGCCAGCGGCCTGATCAAGAACGCCAATTCGACCTGCCTGATCGGCCAGCCGCTGCGCCAGGATCTGCAACAGCGCCTGCAGCGCGAGGTCCGGCTGGCCAACGACGCCAACTGCTTTGCCCTCTCCGAAGCCGTCGACGGCAGTGGCCGGGAGGCCGAAATTGTCTTTGGCGTCATTCTCGGCACCGGTGTCGGCGGCGGCATCGTCGTCAATCAGCGCGTGCTGACCGGCGCCAATCGCATCGCCGGCGAGT
>CAZLPR010000031.1:0-11781 GCA_964561415.1 uncultured Dechloromonas sp.
GCTGGCTGTCTTGGGAAAGTGCACCATAAAAGCCCCCTTTGCCGGCCGCATTGCCGAACAAAAGGTACGTGAACAGCAATATGCCCAACCCGGTCAGCCGCTGCTTGATATCCTCGACGACAGCACCCTTGAGCTGGAGTTTTTGGTTCCCTCCAGTTGGCTTGGATGGCTCAAGGTTGGTCAGAGCTTCCAAGTAGACATTGACGAGACCCACAAAAGCTACCCGGCCAAGTTTATCCGTATCGGCGCCCGCGTCGACCCGGTCAGCCAGTCGATCAAGATAGCCGCCGCCATCAATGGCAAATTTCCTGAATTGATCGCCGGCATGAGCGGACGCGTGCGCATCACACAACCCTAGAACAGCCCAAGCCTTACTTCTTCGTATCCATTATTTGCCGAGTAACCGACCATGAAGAACACAGCCTCTAGCAAACAAAAAACTGCCAAGAACCGCTTGGTTCGCCGTGGCCCAAGTCCGCTGGCGCTGGAGCAGCGCTTCATGTTCGATGGCGCGGCAGTGAGCGATGCGATCGACACCGCCGCGACAGCAAACACGCCGGTCGATTCGCTACTTAATTTTGCGGCGGCTGACACGGCCTTGCCCACCGCGGTGATTAGCGCCCGGGCCGATGCCGAAAAGCTGGTCGCCGACTACCTGTCGCAACCGGATGCTCAAGACAAACTCTTTGCCTTGTTCAATGGCGGCCGGAATGCACCATCGGACCAATGGCAGTCGGCGTTCAAGCAGTTGTTGGCTGATCTCCAAACTGGCGGCGATGCGGTACGGGTTGAATTGCGCAGTGGTGTGGAATTGCAGGGTGCCAAGGGCGCGTTTTCCACAACCGGCACGACCGGGCAATACACCATTTATCTGAATTCGGACTGGCTGGCCGGCAACCCGGAGGCAGGTATTGGCCCGGCGGACAGCGCTTCCATCGAAACAGTGCTGGTGGAGGAACTTGGCCATAGCCTGGATGTACGCCTGAACGGCAGCGCCGACACCGCTGGGGACGAAGGGCAGCACTTCTCTGATGTGCTGCTGAACGGTGCCGATCCTTACGCCTTCGATGCTTCGGCAACGCAGGACGACCACGGCACAGTGGCAATCGATGGACAGAGCGTAGACGTCGAGTTTGCCAGCTTCACCTTTAGTAATGCGTACGAGATGGTCTATGACCAAAATAACGACACAGTTATCAACACAACCGAACGTTGGGCCGACAAAGAGCAAAACCTGCATTATTTCGATACGACTCGTCCACTGGGCCAAGTTCAAATTACCGATGGAGCGAATGGTGTCAATTTTAGTGGCAACGACGTTTCTGCGACTTCGATTATCGTTGGGGGCAATACCTATTATGGCTGGATCAGCCGCCCCATCAAGTCTGGTGGGGTGGTTCGCGGCTTTTATTTCTGGACCGACAACGATTTCAACAATCAAGGCTCTGCAGCGGCGAATTTCGCAGCAGCGCAAGCTGATGGCAACCAGGATGGTGATAGCAATGTGATGGACAATCGCGGCTTTCTGCTCGTGGTTGACCAAACTTGGTTCACTTCACAAATTGCTGCAACGAAGGTATCTAAAGGCATTAACAACGCGAAGGATGGAAATCTCGGAACCATAGATGTATCGAATGTTGGTTCTTCATCTGACCGTGTCGATTCGGCGCTTAACAGCCTGATCGTGCCTAACAGCACGCCGATTGCCGCCAACGACAGCCTGACAATTAATGAAGACAGTGGTACTGCCACCGTCTCGGCTGCCAATGGCCTGCTGAAGAACGATAGCGATGTGAATAACGACAGTCTGACCGTGACCACCTTCTCGGTCGGCGGCATCGACACAACCGTCGATCCAACTACTGGCGGCACCTACACCATCGCAAACGTCGGCTCGATCACCATCAACAAGGATGGGAGCTATTCCTTCACGCCGGTGGCCAACTACAACGGCCCGGTGCCCCCGATTACCTATACCGTCAGCGATGGCCATGGCGGCACTGCAACAGCCGTGTTGTCGATCTCGGTAACGCCGGTGAATGATGCCCCGGCGGGGACGGATGACAGTATCACCACCTCGGAAAACACACCGAAGGTACTCTCGCTCGACGACTTTGGTACCTATAGCGACCCGGAGAACGACCCGCTGGCGAAAATCCAGATTACCCAGTTGGCCACCAACGGCACCTTGCAGTATTGGAACGGCGCGACCTGGGCGGCCGTGACGACCAACCAGGAACTCACTGTCACGCAGATTCTTCAGGGGCAGGTCCGCTTTGCTCCTGACGCAGGCGAAAGTGGCAGTAACTACGCCACGGTGCAGTTCAAAGTGTCCGATGGGCAAGCCTACTCGGCCAGCGCCTACACGCTGACCGTCAACGTGATGGCCGGCAATCAGGCGCCGGTCGCCAATGCTGACACCAATGCCGTGGCCGAGGAAGGCTGCGCTGTTGCCGCCGTCAATGCGACGGGTAATGTGCTGACCGATGGCACAGACGATTCCGATCCGGAAAGCCAGACCCTGACCGTCTCGGCCGTCACCTTCGATGGCTACACCAAGGCGGTGGCAGGAGCCACGACGATCAAGGGGCTGTACGGCACCCTGACTATCTATACGGATGGCAGCTATTCCTACGCGCTGGACAATACCCTTGCGGCCATTGACGCCATGAAGAGTGGCGATACGAAAACCGATATCTTCTCGTACTCCGTGACGGACGGAGAAAATAGCGACTCAACCACATTGACCCTGACGATCAACGGTACCAACGACGCGCCGATTGGAACGGATGATTTCAATTCCTTTGAAGAGGGCACCAACCAGTCTGCAGGAAATTATGGGACAGTGACAGTGACCACCAATGGTGTGCTGGCGAATGATACGGATGTTGACAACACAAACGGCGAATTGACCGTTAAATTGATTGATGGGACTACACCGCCTTCCGGTACTTTAAGCACCATTGCTACGTTCAGTGTGAGTACCCCTATAACAAGCGTGACTGTCGCAGCAACCACTGTGACTGGATATGACTCTCCGCCTTCGGTTTTGCCAGGTACAGCATTGACGGCAGCTGCGTTTGAAGTCTCGTCCGATAATGGGGGAACGTGGACTACCGCAAAAGAGCTAGATGGCGGCAACTTAACTGTGTATTACGTTTCAAGCGGTGGAGGAGCATATTACTTTTCGGACAATGTGGCTCTGTATGGCTACCAAACTGCCATCTTTAGATACGTTCAAACCAGCCCACTAAAAGAGGCTCGCTGGACCGTAGCGCTTTCAAATCCAGTCAACAGTGGTGGCGACAAAATATATACGGCTTCCACTGGAATCAATGACATTCAGGTTGGAGATGTCGTCAGTTGGTCAGGCAGCTCTGGAACCATTAAAGTCACCGGCATTAATACTTCTACGGGCGAAATAACAATTGATAATGATAATGATCCAGCCACTGCCTATTCAGCAACACTTCAAAATGCATCACTCACGTTTCAGCGATCGACGGGTGGTGTCACTATCAGCTCAACACAGGAATATTTCCAAGGTTCCGACGGCTATCTGATTCTCAATCAAAATGGTAGCTACACTTACACGTTGACTACTAATTTGGGATCAGATCAGGTTGTCAATGAGAGTTTTACCTATCATGTCGTTGACCCTGCTAATGGTTGCACCGGGTCAGCCACCATCAATATCCGGGCCTATGGTGTAGACGCTCCCACATTGGTCAACGACACTTTGGTGGTAAATGAAGATACGGGTGTTCACGTCGCTTTTAACGGTGCCGTCTCGGGCAGCGACTCGGTCAAGGCCAACGACTTGGATGGGACGGCCGCACAGGGAGGTTCTGGCATTACGCTAGGTGACGTCACTAGCTTCAAAGTGGCCGGTGATACAACGGTTTACAGCGCGGGGCAAACTGCCACGATTACTGATATCGGCACCTTGTCCATCGCCGCCGACGGTACGATAGTCTTCGATCCAGTGGATGGCTATCTTGGCTCTGTGCCGACAGTGACCTACACCCGCACCGGTTCCGATAACAAACCCTACACTGCGACATTGAGTATCAGCATTCAGGCCGTGGACAATCAGTCGGTGCTGGCATCGGATACCAACAGCGTAGCGGAAGACACGACAGCAACCGGCAATGTGCTGGCCAACGATACTGACGTCGACAGTACGCTTACTGTGGCGTCGTTTACGGTCAATAGCGTGACGACAACGCTGTCGGGCGGTGCCGGCAGTTACCTCATCACCGGGGTTGGCACACTTACCCTGAACAGCAACGGCAACTACACTTTCGTTCCAGTCGCCAACTGGAACGGCAGCGTTCCGCAGATTACCTACACCACCAATACCGGATCAAGCAGCACGCTCGGCATCACGGTAACGCCCGTCAACGATCCGCCGACGCTGGATCTGGACGGCGATAACAGCAGTACGGCAACTGGCAATGATTTCAAACAAAGCTACACCAACGCCGGAACACCAGCCTCCATCGGCGATGCCGATGTGGCGATTGCCGATGTCGACGATGTCAACATCGAAAGCGCCGTGATCGTACTGGCCAATCCGCAAAGTGGCGATGCACTTACTGTCGGCACCTTGCCCTCGGGAATTGTCGCATCCGGCCCGACCAGCAGTGGCGGCGTCATCACGATAACGCTTTCCGGCCCATCGACGCTCGCCAACTATCAGGCTGCCATTCAGGCCATCACCTTCAGTTCGACTGGCAATGCCACGATGGATCGTGTCGTCAGTGTCAAGGTCAATGATGGCAATACGGACTCCAACACCGCGTACACGACAATCACCGTTGGCCCGGATGCCCGCCTTCTGACGGTCACCGGCACTACCGTCAACGAAGCTTCTCCCTATGTACAGTTCCAGGTTGGCGGGGTTGCCGGCCAATGGGTCAACCTGACCCTGAGCGAAACCGCCAACGGAAGTGGCAATGCCACGATGGGCACCGACTTCCTGCCCAACCTGCAGTATTTCAACGGCACCAGTTGGGTGGATTACACCGGTGGCGCGGTGCAGATTCCATCCGGAAGTTCCACCTTGCTCGTGCGTACCCCGGTTCTCCAGGACCAACCCTATGAAGGGGCTGAAACCCTGAAACTGACGGCAACCAATCAGGCCGGCACTGCGGCCACCGCCAATTCGACCATCATCGATGATGGTACCGGTAGCGTCTATCTCGGCAACAACACGACGTCCACGCCGAACAATCCGAACGACACCGACCCGAACGGCCCGGATTATCCGGCGAAACTGGACGACGACCGTCCGGTAACAGTGGATTCCATCGTCGTCAATGAAGCTTCGCCCTGGGCCATGTTCACGGTGAGCGGCTATGCCGGACAGGAAATAAGCCTGGCGCTTCACAACGGGACGGCAACCGCAGGTGATGGCAACCCCGCCGATGGCAGCGAGGACTACGGCACGGGCCTGGAATATTGGAATGGCTCCGCTTGGACTGCCTACAGCACCTCGGTTACCTTGAGCGGTTCCACCCTCCTGGTGCGAACTGCGATTCATCAGGACACCCTGTTCGAGGGACAACACAGCTTCTCTCTCGGTGTAACCAAACTCAGCTCCGGAACAACGGTGTATGGCTCGGCCGATATTTACGACGATGGAACCGGCAACAAGTACGAATTTGACGACATCAATGATGGGACGGTAACCATCACCAGCGGGCCGGGGGCAGGCTTTGATGATGACCGGACATTGACCGTCGACTCGCCCGTGGTTAACGAGGGATCCGACTACGTCGTCTTCACGCTGACGGGCAACTCTGGCCAGACCGCCAGCCTGGCATTGGTCGAAGAGACTGGTATTGGCAAAGCCAACATCGTTGAAACCCAAACGCTGAAAATCTGGGACGGCCTTACCTGGGTGGATTACGACGCCAACAACCTTCCAACCTTTGATGCCAACGGCAAGGTATTCGTCCGTGTGGACATCATCGCAGAGCAAGATACACCGTATGAAGGTGGTGAGACTTTCAAGTTGGACGCGACGCTGACAGGACAGAGCTCAGTCGTCACTGGTACGGCTACCATCATGGACGATGGTACAGGGGTTATTTACGATGGCACGATCACCAGTGGTTCGCCTGCCACCAATACCACCAACCTTGACAATGACCTCAATACGCTGCCAGTGGCGAGCAACGACAGCGCCACCTTCACGCCGGGAACCCCGACGACCGTGGATGTCGTGGCGAATGACACGACGGGTGATACGGTCGTCGCCGCGACCGTGGTGTTTACCTCAGGCAGCGCCACCAACAGTGGCAAGACTCTGGTCGTAGCCGGCGAAGGCACTTGGAGCATCAACGCCACCACCGGCGCCATCACCTTCACGCCGTTGGCCGGCTTTGTCGCCAACCCCACCGCGGTCATGTACAAGGTCGCCGATGCCCAAGGCAACTTTGCCACGGCCAGCGTCACACTGACCAATGGCACAGCTGATCTGGTCACCGCCAAGACCCTCTTCAGCAGCGATGCCACGCCCAATGTGGGCGATACGGTGACCTTCCTGATCACCGTCACCAATAACGGCAGCGCGACGGCCACCAACGTACACCTCACCGACCAGCTACCGAGCGGCCTGACTTACACGGCCAATACCGCCAGTGCCGGCTCCTACAACAGCAGCACCGGCGTGTGGACGATTGGCTCGCTGGCCAACGGCGCCAGCGCCACGCTGCGCTTGAGCGCCACGGTTAATGCGGCCGCCGACGGCACCAACCTCACCAACACCACCGGCCAGGCGACGTCCGATCAGACCGACCCCACCGACAGCGGCAACGATCTCACCGAAACCGTAGTGGTCGACAAGCTGCCAGTGGCGAGCAACGACAGCGCCACCTTCACGCCGGGAACCCCGACGACCGTGGATGTCGTGGCGAATGACACGACGGGTGATACGGTCGTCGCCGCGACCGTGGTGTTTACCTCAGGCAGCGCCACCAACAGTGGCAAGACTCTGGTCGTAGCCGGCGAAGGCACTTGGAGCATCAACGCCACCACCGGCGCCATCACCTTCACGCCGTTGGCCGGCTTTGTCGCCAACCCCACCGCGGTCATGTACAAGGTCGCCGATGCCCAAGGCAACTTTGCCACGGCCAGCGTCACACTGACCAAGGTCGACGATACGCCTGTGCCTTTGCTCCCTGTCCCTCCTTTGGCACCCATCGCTCCTCCTTTGGCACCCATAGTTCCTCCAGAAATTCTCATTCCGTCCGCCGAGTCAGGCGAGGCACCGCAGACGGGTTTGTTGCCATTTGATTCCGCGATAACGTCGCCGCTCAATCCGTTTGCACCTCCGTCGCAGGGAAATTCAATTACGAGTTCAGTTCAGGATATTCCCCTCCGGGATAGCAATTATCAGGATTCAATAATTGCTGACATCTACACCAGCCCAACCGGTTTCCGGGTGGCTGTGATTGAAGCTCCGCAAGCGAGTCTGACGCTCTATCGCGGCATGGCGGATCAATACGTCGATACCGGTAGCGCCACGGCCTTTGCCGTGCCTTACGACGCCTTCGCACATACCGATCCGAACCAAAAAATTATGTTATCGGCGATGCTCTCGGATGGTGGCAAGCTACCTGAATGGGTTGTTTTCGATGCCCAGAGTGGCAAATTCACGGTCCTTCCACCCAAGAATTTTATCGGCGAACTGAAGATCAAGGTTACCGCCCGCGATAGCCAGGGGCGTGAAGTCAGCACACTGTTCCGCTTCTCAGTGGGTGAAAAGCACTCAGGAGCAGCGGTGGGGCGACAGGGCTTCAGTGAGCAGCTCCGTTTTGCGGGACAGCGTCAACCGATGAAATTTGTGACGCTCAACGCTGGTCATGAAACTGACCGAATCCAGCGTAGCGCCGTTAAAGTCGCTTAATGGCAGACATCTCCGATGCCGCCCACCATCCACTAGCTACCTTGCTGGAGTTGGGGCACCGCGTCAGACAGGTGGTTTCGGCCCGGGAACTTGAGTTTATTGTTGCTAACGACACGCATGCCTTGGCTCCCTACCGCCAGGCGGCGCTGTGGTTGAAGGACGGCGGAGTCCATTGCCTCTCTGGCGTTGTCCAGATCGAGGCCAATGTGCCTTACGTGCTGTGGCTAAACGACATCTGCGGTCAACTCGAAAAATCGGGGGAAAATGCCCGCGTTGTAGATGCCTACGATTTCGAAGGGCTCAACAGTGAAGCGTGGGCAGAATGGCTGCCGACACACGGCTTGTGGTTACCGTTTTCGAAGCCGCATGCAGCCGGCGGTTTGCTGTTTGCGCGCGACTTGCCTTGGACTGAGCAGGAAATTGCCTTGCTCAGTGAATGGATCGATTTGTGGGCGCATGCCTGGCGAGCGCTTCACCGACCGCCGCGCTGGTCTTGGTCGACACTCAAGGAAAAGTGCCACGCTATGGTTCAGCATCCCGCCGGTCAGCGCTGGTGGCAGTGGCCGCTGACACGATGGGCGCTGGTGGCTCTGGTTGTGCTGCTGTTTCCTGTACACCTGACGGTACTTGCGCCGGGCGAACTGGTGCCAGCCCAACCGGCCGTCATTCGCGCCCCGCTCGAAGGTGTTATCGATACCTTCCATGTGCAGCCGAACCAGTCGGTCAAGAAAGGACAGCCGCTATTTGGTTTCGACGAAGCCTTAATTCAGTCCCGGCTTGATGTGACTCGCCAAGCGCTCGCCACAGCAGAAACAGAGTATCGGCAGACCACCCAGCAAGCACTGGCCGATAGCAAGTACAAAGTTCAGCTCGCTGTACTGACTGGCAAAATCGAGGAAAAACGAGCGGAAGCTATCTTCGTTGCCGACCAACTCAGTCGGGCTCGCGTACTCGCTCCACAGGATGGCATCGCGCTTTTTGACGATCCGTCTGAATGGATTGGTCGGCCGGTGGCTGTTGGCGAACGCATCATGCGCATCGCCACGCCTGGCGATGTCGAAGTCGAAGCCTGGGTGCCGCTCGCCGATGCCATACCGCTTGCCGACGATGCAGCCGTTAGTCTCTACCTAAACGCCAGTCCGCTTTCGTCCGTCGATGCACGCATGCGCTATCTGGCGCACGATGCCGTTGAGCGACCTGATGGTACCTACGCCTACCGCCTGCGCGCTCGCCTCGAAGGCGCCACCAACCATCGTATTGGATTGAAAGGCACGGCCAAATTACGCGGGGATTGGGTACCAATGCTCTACTGGGTATTACGCCGGCCACTGGCCGGCATCCGCTCGACGTTAGGCTGGTAAGCATGGGGTTACCCCCGTTACGCGAAGAGTTGACCCTGCTGGCTGGCCCAACGTTGGCAGACGGCCAGCCGAGCTGGACCTTGCATGACCCGGTTCGCAACCGGTTTTTCAGTATTGACTGGACTACCTTTGCAATCCTGCAACGCTGGTCACTCGACGACCCGGGGGCCATTGTTGATGCCATTGGTGATGGCACCACGCTGCAACTATGCGGCGACGATGTCGAACATGTCGTGCATTTCCTCTCCGATAACCAGTTACTCCAACCGCAAGGCTCTGACAGCGCCAGCAAGATGGCTGAGCGCCTGGCCAGACAGCAAGGAAGCTGGCTGAAATGGCTGCTTCATCATTACCTGTTTTTCCGCATACCGCTGCTTCGGCCTGACGCATGGCTTGGCCGCTGGCTGGGTGTCGCCAACCTGTTTTTCACGCGCACATTCCTGTTGCTTACTCTGGGCGCGCTCAGCTTTGGGCTGCTGCAGGTTGCTCATCATTGGGATACGTTCTTTGCCTCGCTGGTCGATAATTTTAGTTGGGAGGGACTTACTTCCTATGGTGTTGCGCTGTTCTCCGTCAAGTTGCTGCACGAACTGGGACACGCCTTTGCAGCTAAACGGTATGGTTGCCGCATTCCTTCGATGGGGATCGCCTTTCTCGTCATGTGGCCGATGGCCTATACCGACACCAACGAAACCTGGCGCCTGACCAGTCGCTGGCAGCGCCTGCATGTGGCGGCGGCCGGTATCATGACCGAGTTGATCATCGCCGCCTGGGCGACGCTAGCTTGGGCACTGCTGCCTGATGGCGCCCTGCGCTCCGCTGCCTTTGTTTTCGCGACAACCAGTTGGGTTGCGACACTGGCGATCAACGCGAGCCCGTTCATGCGTTTCGACGGTTACTTCATTGTCTCGGATTGGCTGGAGATTCCCAATCTACATGAACGCAGTTTTGCGCTGGCTCGTTGGAAGCTGCGCGAGTTTCTGTTCGATCTGGGCGAGGAAAAGCCGGAGCATTTCCCGGCCAGCCGCGAACGAGGACTGATCCTCTTCGCTTGGGCGGTGTGGATTTATAGGCTCGTGCTATTTCTCGGCATCGCCGTGCTGGTCTACCACTTCTTCATCAAAATCGTCGGCGTTTTCCTGTTTCTGGTCGAAATGGTCTGGTTTGTGGCGATGCCTATCCACCATGAACTTAAAGCGTGGCAGCAGCGCTGGCCTAGCATCTGCGCCAAAAGCCGCAGCCGTATCAGTGGCCTCAGTCTGTGCGCGGTACTGATCCTCGTAATCATCCCTTGGCCAGGCCGCGTTAGCTCAAGCGGGACACTGCGGCCAGCCGAACTATGGCCGGTATACGCACCCGGACCGGCACAGGTTGAAAGTTTCCAGCTTCGCGAAGGTGCGACGGTTACGGCAGGTGCCCCACTGATCGTACTGGCAACACCAGAACTGCAACTGCGGCAAGCTGCTGCTCAGGCCCGAGTAGACCGGTTCCGCTGGCTGGCTGCCACCGCTGGTTTCGATGCCGAGTCGCGCAACCGCCTGCAGAGTAGCCAAGACGAATTGGTCATGGCCGAAGCTGAGCTGCTGAGTATCAAGGAAGAGCTCACCAAATATGCACCCGTCGCCCCATTTACCGGCCAGCTCCGCGATGTCGACCCGGACTTGGGCAATGGTGTCTGGATCAGCGGCAAGGAAAAGCTCGGACTGCTCGTCAGTGCAGGTGGCCAGATGGTCGAAACCTACCTCGATGAAGATGCTATCAAGCGTGTCCAGTTGGGTGACCATGGCTTGTTTATCATCGACTCAGGAAGCGGCCCCGGCTTGGCTCTCACGGTCACCAACATTGATGCCGATACCAGCCGCATCCTGAGTAACGGCATGCTTTCTGCGTCTGCAGGTGGTCATGTCCTGACGCGTGACCGGAAAGGGCAAAAGATTCCAGAATTTGGTGTTTACAGGGTCATGCTCGCTGTCGACACTCCAGACCATCTGCTTTCTTCGCAGTCTTGGCGAGGCAAAGTGGTTATTCGGGCTAGCTGGGATGCACCGGCTTGGCGTTATTTGCGTAATGCCTTAGGAATTTTTGTCAGAGAAGCTAGTTTCTAAATTACCGACTGACAACAAAGACCAAACAATAAAAACTCACCGGAGTCCGATGGTTGGCCGGTTTGTAATCAGTGAGCCAGTATTCACCATGATAATTTCATCGGGTACCTGGCGTAGGCGTTCAACGACCGCTCTTGCTTTTCGTGGACAACCGGAGAACGGCAGCTTCCATTTCTTGCCAGTGATTCCTTTGGGCACGTTGGAGGCATTGGACAATGGCGCAATTTGAGCATTTTTGAGAGCATTGTTCCGCCAGAACCAACAGGAAATTCCAGTGGCGGATGAGGGGCATTATCGGTGGTGGCTTTGCATATAAAACGGATCTGCTGCGGTCGACCGCCAAAATCGAGCAAAATTGATTATTCGCCGGTGCTGGCCGAGCAGTCGCAGCCTTGGCCGG
>CAZLPR010000031.1:11791-12731 GCA_964561415.1 uncultured Dechloromonas sp.
GTGAACCCGGCCATGGATCTGACCGAGGCGGCGATCCAGCGCGTCAATAGGTTGCGGGCAAGGGTTTCGCCGGCAGCAGGTAGCCAGCCGAAGTAATGCGTTGGTTGCGTGAGCAAACCGCAGTGGTAGCGGTTTTGTTCTACCGACCATGCGAGGGCCGGGCAGGGGCCGGCTTTTTGTAGAAAACGCAGGCGGGCCGCCGGGCAGGTTTCCAGTGCGCAGCAGATGCCACAGCCGTTGCAAGGCTGGCCTTCAGCCGGTTTGGCCGGGGCGCTGCGGTGAAGGTGGATGATCTGGTCTTGCATCGTAAAGCTGACTCCGGTTTGCAACCCCGCCCTTCAGGGGGTAATCGAGCAAGGGGGAAGTTCTTCCCTGCTGTTTCGCCCGGCCATGCCGGACGTGGATTGAAACACGTTACGCAATGAACCTTGCCCGGCTAAATTGATCAGACGACAGTCATGACCCCAAGGAGACCCCGATGAATAAACTGCTTTCCGTTTTGCTCGCCGCCGTATTTGCCGTTGCCAGCGCCTCCGCCATTGCTTGCGGCGACAAGGCGAAGGATGAAAAACAGATGAGTACGCCGGCGAAGCCGAAAGTTTAAGGGATGTGCTGATTAATGCGGAAATGACGAATTAATCGGCACATCCAAAGCGCTCAAGGCGTATTAAAAAGGCAGTTGCGGCTGCTTTTTTGCGTTTACGGGCGGGTGAGGAAAAGTTCAGGATCGACCGGCGTGTTGTTGAGGATCACCGCCCAGTGCAGGTGCGGGCCGGTGACGCGGCCGGTGGCGCCGACTGCGCCGAGAATTTCACCCTTTTTTACCGGTTGACCGTGGCGCACGTCGATGCGCGACATATGCATGTAGGCGCTGATCAGCCCCTGCCCATGGTCGATGAAAACGGTGTTGCCGTTGAAGAAATAATTACCGGTATTGGTC
>CAZLPR010000032.1:0-1004 GCA_964561415.1 uncultured Dechloromonas sp.
GCGCCGGGGCGGCCGGGGCAAGCAGGCGGCAGCGATCAAGGACGAGGATTTCGTCGATCAGCTGTTTGTCGCCAATACCCATGACTTTATTCTTTGCTTCTCGAACCGTGGCCGTTGCTACTGGCTCAAGGTGTACGAAGCACCGCAGGGCAGTCGGAACAGCCGCGGCAAGCCGATCGTCAATCTCTTCCCGCTGGAAGAAGGCGAACGGATCAATGCCGTGTTGCCGGTTAAGGAATTCTCTGACGATCAGTACATCTTCATGGCCACCGTCATGGGCACCGTAAAGAAAACGCCGTTGTCCGATTTCTCCAATCCGCGCAAGGCCGGCATCATCGCCGTGGCGCTGGATGAAGGGGATTACCTGATTGGTGTCGAATTGACCAACGGGGCAAGCGATATCGTGCTTGTCTCCAATGCCGGCAAGGCCGTCTGGTTCGACGAGGAAGACGTCCGGCCGATGGGCCGTGGCGCCCGCGGTGTGCGCGGCATGCGCCTGCAGGAAGGCCAGTCGCTGATTTCCTTGCTGGTCGCCGAGAGCGATCAGCAGACCGTGCTGGTGGCGACTGAAAACGGCTACGGTAAACGCACCGTGCTCGCCGATTTCCGCCACTCTGGTCGCGGCACGCAGGGCGTCCGGGCGATCGCCGCCGACCGGGAACGCAATGGTCAAGTAATCGGCGCCAAGCTGGTTAATGACGAAGATGAGGTGATGCTGATTACCACCGGCGGTGTGCTGATTCGTACCCGTGTCGCCGAGATTCGCGGCATGGGCCGGGCAACGCAGGGCGTCACGCTGATTTCGCTGGATGCTGGCGAAAAGCTGGCCGGGCTGGAAAAAATCGTCGAAACGGTTGGTGATGAAGTTGAAGTGGCTGGCGATGTGGCTGATGGCGCCGCCAATGAAAAATCTGCTGATCAACCGCCGGCCGATACAACTGGCGACGCTGCCGGGGAGGAATGATGAGTCGGGTGTGGAATTTCAGCGCTGGCCCGGCCGCGCT
>CAZLPR010000032.1:1020-12725 GCA_964561415.1 uncultured Dechloromonas sp.
CAGAGTTGCTCGACTGGCAGGGTGCCGGTTGCAGCGTCATGGAAATGAGCCATCGCGGCAAGGAATTCACCCGCATCATCGAGCAGGCTGAAGCCGACCTGCGCGAATTGATGGCCATTCCTGCCGGCTACAAGGTCTTGTTCCTGCAAGGTGGCGCGACGCAGCAGTTTGCCCAGATTCCGATGAATCTGCTGGCCGGGCGTTCGGCCGATTACATCGTCACCGGCTCGTGGTCGAAGAAGGCCTTCAAGGAGGCGCAACGGTTTGGCGATGTGCGTTGCGCGGCAACGACCGAGAGCAGCGCTTTTACCCGTTTGCCGGTGGCCGATGAAATCAAGCTCGACCCGTTTGCCGCCTATCTGCACGTCTGTACCAACGAAACCATCCACGGTGTCGAAATTCCGGCCGAGCGCATTGCCGATACCGGCGTGCCATTGGTCGCCGACATGTCTTCACACATCCTGTCGCGGCCGGTGCCGATCGACAAGTTCGGCCTGATTTACGCCGGTGCCCAGAAGAATATCGGTCCCTCCGGCCTGACCCTGGTTATCGTCCGCCAGGAACTGCTCGGCATGGCACCGCTGACCATCCCGAGCGTAATGGATTACGCGGTGATGGCTGAACACGGCTCGATGCTGAATACGCCGCCGACCTACGGTATTTATATTGCCGGCCTGGTCTTCCAGTGGTTGAAGCGGCAGGGCGGTCTGGCGGGCATTGCTGCGGTCAACGCCGAAAAGGCGCGAATTTTGTATGAAGCGATCGACGATTCCGCTGGTTTTTACAGCAATCCGGTCGATCCCGATTGCCGCTCGCGGATGAACGTCCCGTTCACGCTGGCCAATCCGGCGCTCGATGCGGCTTTCCTTGCCGAATCGAAGGCTGCTGGCCTGGTTTCGCTGAAGGGGCACAAGTCGGTCGGTGGCATGCGGGCCTCCATCTACAACGCCGTCTCGCTGGAAGGTGTGCAAGTGCTGGTGGATTTCATGAACGACTTTGCCCAACGCAACGGTTAACTCAATATGAGCGACGATCTGCAAACTGCACTGGCTGGCGTTCGTACTGAAATCGACCGCATCGATGGCGAATTGCTGCACCTGCTCAACCAGCGCGCCCGCTGCGCCCAGAAGGTCGGCGAGATCAAGGCTGAGCATGGCGAGGCAGGGCATATCTACCGCCCCGAGCGCGAAGCGCAGGTGCTGCGCCGCTTGCAGGAGACGAATCCCGGCCCTTTGCCGAGCGAGAACATCACCTTCTTTTTCCGCGAGGTAATGTCGGCCTGCCTGTCGCTTGAGCAACCGCTCGGCATCGCCTTTCTCGGGCCGCTCGGTTCCTTTACCGGCAGCGCGGCAACCAAGCATTTCGGCCACGCCGCGCGCTTGCTGCCGCAGGCCTCGATCGACGATGTCTTCCGTGAAGTCGAATCCGGGCATGCCCATTACGCCGTGGTGCCGGTGGAAAACTCGACGGAAGGCGCGGTTGGCAGGAGCATGGATCTCCTGCTCGGCACACCATTGAAAATTTGCGGCGAAGTGGTGCTGCGCATTCATCAGAACCTGCTGACCAGCGAAACCGATCTCGGCAAGGTCAGCAAAGTCTATTCACACGCCCAGTCACTGGCCCAGTGCCACGAATGGCTGAATCGCAATCTGCCGGGCGTGCCGCGCATTTCGGTGGCGAGCAATTCGCTGGCCGCGCAGATGGCGGCTGAAGAGCCGGGGGCTGCGGCAATTGCAGGCGAAGCCGCCGCTGAGCGTTTCAAGCTGCCCAAACTGGTTGAGAATATTGAAGACGAGCCGAACAATACGACGCGTTTTCTGGTCCTTGGCAAGCATGACGCGGGTCCATCCGGACGCGACAAAACCTCGTTGATCTTGTCGGCGCCGAATCGCACCGGCGCGCTGCATGAGTTGTTGCTGCCCTTCTTGCAGGCTGGCGTCTCGCTGTCCCGCCTGGAGTCCAGGCCGGCGCGACGGGCGCTTTGGGAATACGTTTTCTATGTCGATATCGATGGTCATCGCGAAGACCGCAAAGTAAAAACGGCGCTCGACGAACTCGCCGCACGGGCCGCCTATCTGAAAAATCTCGGGTCCTACCCGGTTGCCGTCTATTGAGGAATGGCCGATGAGTCTGATTGAGCAAGCGCTACCCTACGTTCGCGCCATTTCACCCTACCAGCCGGGCAAACCGATTACCGAACTGGCCCGTGAAATGGGGATTCCGGTTGAAAAAATCGTCAAGCTGGCCTCCAACGAAAACCCCTTGGGGATGAGTCCGAAAGCGAAGATGGCGGTTGAAGCGGCGGTTAATGGCATCGAGCGCTATCCCGATCAGTTCGATCTGATCAAGGCTGTCGCCGCGCGTGCCGGTCTTGCTCGGAATCAGGTGGTGCTAGGTAATGGCTCCAATGACGTGCTCGACCTAATCGCTCGCGTTTTTCTGGCGCCTGGCCGCTCGGCTGTTTTTGCCCAGCATGCTTTCGCGGTTTATCCTCTAGCCACGCTGTCGACCGGCGCCGAGTTGATTGCTACGCCGGCTAAAAATTACGGCCATGATCTGATTGCCATGCGTGCCGCCATTCGGCCAGATACGCGCATCGTCTGGATCGCCAACCCGAATAACCCGACCGGCAACTTCCTGCCCTATCCGGATGTCCGCACTTTTCTCGAAACTGTGCCGCCGGATGTCGTGGTCGTGCTCGACGAGGCTTATAACGAATATCTGCCACCGGAGGAGCGGGTTGATACCGCTGCCTGGATCAAGGATTTTCCCAATCTGGTGGTGACCCGCACTTTCTCAAAAATCTATGGCCTGGCCGGTTTGCGTGTTGGTTATGCACTGGCTTCCGCCGAGATTGCCGATTTGATGAACCGCATTCGGCAGCCGTTCAACGTCAATAATTTGGCCATTGCCGCTGCGATTGCGGCGCTTGATGATCATTCATTTGTCACTGAAAGCTACGAACTTAACCGGCGCGGCATGGCGCAATTGCTCGCCGGCCTCAAGCGCTTGAGTTTGGAATATATTCCGTCATCCGGCAATTTTGTCACCTTCAGGCTGGCTGATGCGGCAGCGGTGAATCAAAAGTTGCTTAAGCAGGGCGTCATTGTTCGGCCGATTGGCGGCTATGGCCTGCCCGATTGGCTGCGTGTGACGATTGGCCGCGAACCGGAGAATGCCCGTTTTTTGGAGGCGTTGGAGAAGGCGCTTTAAATGACTACTGGCTCGCCTGAGTTTGGTAAAGTTGTCGTCTTCGGCACCGGCCTGATCGGTGGCTCCTTCGCGCTGGCGCTCAAGGAGGCAGGTGCGGTGGAGGAGGTGGTTGGTTTTGGCCGGACGCCGGCTACGCTCCGGGTCGCCCAGCAATTGGGCGTGATCGATCGGGCGGGGATCAATCCGACACATGAAATCGAAGAGGCAGACATTGTGTTGGTGGCGACGCCGGTCGCGCAAATGCCGGAAATTTTCGCCCGCATTGAACCCTACCTGGGGCCACATACCATCGTCACCGATGGCGGCTCGACCAAGGGGGATGTCGTTGCCGCAGCGCGGGCGGCTTTTGGTCAGCGGATCAAACAGTTCGTGCCAGCCCATCCGATTGCCGGGGCGGAGAATAGCGGCCCGACGGCGGCGCGCTGGGATTTGTATCAGGGTAAAAAAGTTGTTGTGACGCCGCTGCCAGAAAACAGCGACGACTCGCTTGATCGTATCAAGCGCGCCTGGTCGCTGTGCGGGTCTGATATTTACGAGCTGACGCCCGAGGCGCATGATCGTGTTTTTGCCGCAGTCAGCCATTTGCCGCATCTGCTTTCTTATGCGCTGGTGCATGAGCTTGCAGTGCGTGAGGATGCTGATCTATTTTTCACCTTTGCGGCTTCCGGCTTCCGCGATTTCACTCGTATTGCGGCCAGTCATCCGGAAATGTGGCGCGATATTTGTCTGGCCAATCGTCAGGCGCTATTGGGGGAACTCGATAGTTATTGCGCGCAACTCGACGAACTGCGCATGGCGCTGGCGCAGAATGATGGCGAGCGGCTGGAAGAAATTTTTGGTATCGCCCGGCAAGCTCGGCGCAAATGGGCCGGCGACTGATGCGCTGCCTGTTGCGGGCAGTGTCGCTTGGCTGGGCGCTGGCCTTGGTCGCCATCACGGCGGTGGCCGAGGTGCCCGCTATCTTGTTGGCCAATGTTTATCGCCAGCAAGTTGATGTAACGCATTATTTGGTCAGCGAAAAGCTCGATGGCGTGCGGGCGATTTGGGACGGTCAGACGCTGCGGTTTCGAAGTGGCCGGGAAGTTAAAGCACCGGGTTGGTTTATCGCCGGCCTGCCGAAACAGGCGCTCGATGGCGAATTGTGGCTCGGACGTGGTCGCTTTGAAAAATTGTCCGGCATCGTGCGGCGTGTGCAGCCCGACGAGGCGGAGTGGCGGCAGGTGCGTTACATGGTTTTTGAATTGCCTGGCGCGCCGGGTACTTTCAGTGAGCGCGCCGCAGAAATTCGACGCCTCGTCGTGCAGACCAAGCTGCCATGGCTGCAGGAAATTGAGCAGTTAAAAGTGGTTGACCGCAGCAGTCTGCAAAAACGCCTGAAAGCAGTCGTCAAGGCTGGCGGCGAAGGGCTGATGTTGCACCGGGCGGATGCCGCCTATGAAACCGGGCGCAGCGATACCTTGCTGAAGTTGAAACCCTGGGCCGATGCCGAGGCCATTGTCGTGGCGCATCAGCCGGGTAAGGGTAAATACGCCGGTATGCTCGGCGCGCTACGTGTGCGCAGTGCCGATGGCCGGGAGTTTTCCCTGGGTTCCGGGCTTTCCGATGAGGAGCGGCGCCATCCGCCAGCGCTTGGCAGTGAAGTGACCTATCGCTATCGTGATTTGACTAACAAGGGAATGCCGCGATTCGCCAGTTTTTTGCGTATTCGGGAAGAGTAATTTATGGCTGGAGAGTGATTCCATGATTTTAGTGACTGGCGGTGCCGGCTTCATCGGTAGCAATTTTGTTCTCGACTGGCTGGCCCAATCTGACGAGCCGGTGATCAATCTTGATGACCTGACTTACGCCGGCAATCTGGAGAATCTGGCGACGGTCAGCAGTGATTTTCGGCATGTTTTTGTCAAGGGCAGCATTGGCGATTTCGCTCTTGTGGCGAAATTGATGGCTCAATATCAGCCACGCGCTGTGATTAATTTTGCGGCTGAAAGCCATGTTGACCGCAGTATTCATGGCCCGGAAGATTTTATCCAGACCAATATCGTCGGTAGTTTTCGCCTGCTCGAAGCCGTTCGTGCTCACTGGAGTGCGCTGGCCGGCGACGCGAAGAACAGCTTCCGTTTTCTCCATGTATCCACTGATGAAGTCTACGGTTCTCTGGTCAAAGACGATCCCGCCTTCACCGAAACCCATCGCTACGAACCCAACAGCCCGTATTCGGCGAGCAAGGCAGCGAGCGATCATCTGGTGCGCGCCTATCACCACACCTATGGCTTGCCGGTACTCACCACTAACTGTTCGAATAATTACGGACCGTATCATTTCCCGGAAAAGCTGATCCCGCTGGTCATCCACAACGCTCTGGCCGGCCAGCCGCTGCCGATCTATGGCGACGGTCAGCAGATTCGCGACTGGCTCTACGTCAAGGACCATTGTTCGGCGATTCGCCGAGTCCTGGAATCCGGCCGTCTCGGCGAAACCTACAACATCGGCGGTTGGAATGAAAAAGCCAATCTTGACGTCGTCCATACCCTCTGTACCATTCTTGATGAACTGCAGCCAAGAGCCGATGGCAAGCCGTACGCGGCGCAGATCACCTATGTCAAAGATCGCCCCGGTCATGATCGGCGTTACGCCATTGATGCGAGCAAAATAGAGCGTGAGTTAGGCTGGAAACCGGCTGAAACCTTTGCAACGGGGATTCGCAAGACGGTGCAGTGGTATCTCGACAACCAAGCATGGGTGAGCCATATAACAACCGGGGCTTACCGCAACTGGCTGGCGACCAACTATCAATCTCGAGATTGAAGTAACGATTTTTGCTGTCTTCTTTGGCATCAATTCGAATGACTAAATCATACGGCAAGTGCCCAAAAATTTGAGGCGCTTGAACGTATTCAAGGAGCCGGTTATGGCGATGGGTTTATTGTGTGCAGTATCTTCGCAACGGGTTTACGGACTCATCCAACCGCTTGGGTGTGCCGCATGAGTCATCGTAAGGGCATCATTCTCGCCGGCGGTTCAGGCACGCGCCTTTATCCCGCCACGTTAGCGGTTTCCAAGCAACTACTGCCGATCTACGACAAGCCGATGATTTACTACCCGCTCAGCACCCTTATGCTGGCGGGCATCAAAGACATCCTGATTATCTCCACGCCGCAAGATACGCCGCGCTTTGAACAATTACTTGGCGATGGCAGCCAGTGGGGACTCAGCTTGCAATATGCAGTCCAACCCAGTCCGGATGGCCTGGCGCAAGCCTTTGTCATTGGCCGTACATTTATTGGCCACAGCAATAGCGCCCTGGTGCTTGGTGACAATATTTTCTACGGCCACGAATTTTCGGATGACCTTAAAGCTGCCGGCACCGATAGCTGTGGCGCCACGGTCTTTGCCTACCACGTGCATGATCCGGAACGTTACGGCGTGGTTGAGTTTGATGCTTCAGGCCGGGCGGTCAGTCTGGAAGAAAAACCGACGCAACCTAAATCGAACTACGCTGTCACCGGGCTTTATTTTTACGATAACCAGATTATCGACATCGCCCGCGACCTCAAACCCTCGGCCCGGGGCGAACTCGAAATCACTGACGTCAATCGCATCTACCTTGCACGAGGTGCGCTTAACGTCAAGGTCATGGGGCGCGGCCATGCCTGGCTAGACACCGGGACTCACGAAAGCCTGCTCGATGCCAGCCAGTTCATCGCTACCATCGAAAAGCGTCAGGGTTTGAAAATCGCCTGTCTGGAAGAAATTGCCTATCGCCAGGGTTATATCGATGCCGAACAACTTGAACGACTTGCCCAGCCGATGCTCAAAAATAGCTACGGTCAATACCTGATGGGGCTTCTGAAAGAGCGAGTGTTCTGATGAATATCATCCCGACAAAAATTGCCGATCTATTCATTATCGAACCCAAAGTTTTTGGCGATGAGCGTGGCTTTTTTTACGAGAGCTTCAATCACAAAGCCTTTTGCCAAGCGATCGGACAGCAAGTCGAATTCGTTCAGGACAATCATTCGAAAAGCGCCAAAGACGTCCTGCGCGGCCTGCATTACCAAGTGCCGCCTAAGGCCCAGGGAAAGTTGGTTCGGGTTGTGCAGGGTGAAGTCTTCGATGTTGCGGTCGACATCAGAAAAGACTCAAAAACCTTCGGCCAATGGGAAGGCCTTGTCCTGAGTGCGGAGAATAAAAAACAGCTCTGGATCCCGCCCGGCTTTGCTCATGGTTTTCTGACCCTGACTGACAGTGCGGAATTTCTCTACAAAACCACAGATTATTATTCGCCCGAACACGAGCGTTGCATCGCCTGGAGCGACCTGGAAATTGGCATAAAATGGCCGTTGACCGCAGCGCCGCAGCTTTCGGTGAAGGATCGGCAGGGCGTCCTGCTAACGCAAATTTAGATATCGCCAAGTGCTTGAGTGGCATGTACAGATTTACGATGGGTTGCTGGAAAGTGTGACGTGACTCTGATTTCCGGTGCGACGGGGTTTATCGGTGCCCGACTTTTTGCGGCTTTAACTAATGATGGTTTAGTTGTGCGCAGACTGACTCGAACGCCGATAGCGTTGGGCGAGCATGTTGTTGCTGATTTGTCCGATAAAACTGCATTGAGCGCAGCCTGTGTTGGCATTGACTGTGTATTTCATTGTGCCGGTTATGCCCATGCCTTTTCCTCATTAAATGCCAATGTTGCTGCGATGCATTGGCAAGTTAACTTTGAGGGAACGCGCAACTTGGTGGAAGCGGCAGGGCAAGCTGGTGTGCGGTGTTTTGTCTTTCTGTCGAGTGTGAAGGCGATGGCTGATCCAGGTGATTTGTGTGCGGATGAGGATTTTTCCGGTGAGCCTGCGACCGCCTATGGGCAGGCTAAACGGGCCGCAGAAAAGGTGATTCTGGCGGCAGGGCAGCGTTATGGCATGCATGTGGTTAACCTCCGTTTAGCCATGGTCTATGGCGCTGGCGGGCGAGGGAATCTTGAGCGGATGGGCCGTCTGGTTGGGCGAAGGGTATTTCCACCGTTGCCGGAAACGGGTAATCATCGTTCGTTAGTGCATGTTGATGATGTGGTTTCGGCCATGCGTCTAGTCGCTGAGGATGAGCGTGCGGCAGGCCGAACTTATATTATTGCCAGCCCGGAGGCACCCTCGGGGCGGGTATTGTTTAATGCTTTGCGCGCAGCACAAGGTTTGTCACCTTGTACTTGGTCAATGCCGGCATTGGTTTTGCATTCGGCGGCACTGTTAGGTGATGGACTAGAGGCTTTGGTAAGGCGCCGTGTGCCCCTGAATGGCGAAGTTGTGGAACGATTGCTTGGCTCAGCCTGGTATTCGCCGCTTCGGATCGAACGGGAATTGGGTTGGCGGGCGAAGGTTTCTTTGGCGGATGGGTTATCGGAAATGCTGCAGAAATGAAACGGGTTTTTGATTTTTGTCTAGCCTTGGCTGCGGCTTTGTTTTTGTCGGCGCCTACAATGATTGTGGCGATCTTGGTCAAGTTAACATCGCCAGGACCGATCCTTTATTGGTCTGATCGCATCGGGCGCGGCAACCGGATTTTCCGTATGCCCAAGTTTCGTAGTATGCGTATGGGTACGCCCGCAGTAGCGACCCATCTTTTACAAGATCCGAATGCTTATTTGACACCAGTCGGCTCTTTTTTACGTAAATCGAGCCTTGATGAATTGCCGCAGTTATGGAGCATTCTGGTCGGTGATATGAGCTTTGTCGGGCCGCGTCCGGCGTTGTTCAATCAGCATGATTTGATTCATCTGCGCACGGAAAATTGTGTCGATCAGTTGGTGCCAGGGTTGACCGGCTGGGCCCAGGTTAATGGACGTGATGAGTTGCCGATTTCCGAAAAAGTTGAATTTGATGTGGCGTATTTGAAGCGTCAGTCGTTCTGGTTTGATCTGCAAATTATCTGGTTGACCGCGCTCAAGGTACTTCGGCGTGACGGTGTTGCCCACTAATGCAGATGATGTATTTTCGCTAGAAATGGTATTCGGAACGGTTACAATCGTCGGCTGATTTTAGGACCAGTGTGGCTTGCTCCGCATAATTAAGTGACAAAAATATTTCGCTCCTTCGTCGTTTTTTTATTCGATCTATCCGCTCTGGTTTTCGCTTGGGTCGGCGGTTTTCTGCTGCGTTTCAATTTTGACTGGCCGGCCAACTTTGTTTCTGTGATGGCTTGGGGCTTGATATTTCTGTTGCCCGCCCATGCCGTTGCTTGCCGTATTGCCGGTTTGTATCGTGGCATTTGGATGTTTGCCAGTTTGCCGGACTTAAAGCGTGTTTTGCGGGCAGTCGGGCTGTCAACCGTGGCTTTGCTGGTGTTTATTGCATTTTATCGCCTTGAGCATCAAGTGGTGCCGCGTTCCTTGCTGGTGCTTTATCCGATGCTGATGATGCTCTACATGGGCGGCGGTCGTGCAGCCTATCGGATGTGGAAAGAGCATCGCTTGTATGGTGGTTTGATTGCCCAGGGTAAGCCAGTGGTGATTGTCGGTGCTGGGCGGGGCGGGGCGATGTTGGTGCGCGAATTGGAGCGTAGCCCTGATTGGCGGGTCGTCTGCCTGGTGGATGATGATCGCAGAAAATGGGGTGGAGAGATTGCCGGGCATTTGGTCGTTGGCGGTGTTGTCGGCTTGCCTGATATTTTGCTGGCCGAGAAGGCGGCGCATGTCATTCTTGCGATGCCGTCGGCCGCTATTGAGGCAAAACGCTTGGCGACCAATCTGGCAGTAGAGGCGGGGGCACATGTATTTACGGTCCCCGGCCTGGAGGATGTGATGGCGGGGCGAGTTGCCATCACGTCGATTCGGCCAGTGGAAATCGAGGATTTGTTGGGACGGGAACCGGTGTCAATTGACACGCCGCATGTGGCGGCGTTGGTGGCTGGAAAAACCATTTTGGTGACTGGCGCGGGCGGTTCAATTGGCAGTGAATTATGCCGGCAACTGGCACGTTTTTCGCCGGCCCAACTGATCCTTTTCGAACAGAGTGAGTTTGCGCTTTATACGCTGGAGCAGTGGTTTGCACTGCATATGCCGGCGATTGCCTTGGTGCTACTGGCTGGCGATGTCAAAGATGCGGGGCGTCTGGAAGAAGTTTTTGCCGTTTATCGGCCGAAAGTGGTGTTTCACGCGGCAGCGTACAAACATGTGCCATTGATGGAGGTGGGCAATGCCTGGCAGGCAGTGCGCAACAATGTGATGGGCACTTTGCGGGTGGCTGAAACGGCGAGCCGTTTTGGTGCGGAGCGTTTTGTTCTTATCTCGACCGACAAAGCAGTAAACCCAACCAATGTGATGGGCGCGACCAAACGCCTGGCTGAGATGGTCTGCGAAGCGTTACATCGTCAGTGCCCCGGCACGCATTTCGGCATGGTGCGCTTTGGCAATGTGCTGGGCAGCACTGGCAGCGTGATTCCCAAATTTCAGGAACAAATCGCTCGTGGCGGGCCGGTGACGGTGACTCACCCGGAAATTACCCGCTATTTCATGTCGATTCCCGAAGCGGCACAACTGGTTCTGCAGGCAGCGGCAATGGGGCTGGGTGGAGAGATATTTGTTTTGGATATGGGTGAGCCCGTCAAAATTGTCGATCTTGCGAGCAAAATGATTCACCTTTGCGGTTATGCGGATGGGGAAATTCGTATTGAATTCACTGGTTTGCGACCCGGGGAGAAGCTTTTTGAAGAGTTGCTGGCCGATGCTGAACAAACTAGCCAAACCTTACACCCGAAGTTGCGCATAGCGCGGGCACGTGCGGTCGACGATGATTTTTTGCCAAATTTACGTCCCTGGTTGGCTGAAAGTTGCCAGAGTGATGCGTTGGTGCGTGAGGCGCTCATGCGCTGGGTGCCGGAGTATCGTCCGGCAGCCAATCCTCAGGCGGCTGTTTTGCAAGGGCCAGGTACAGCGAGCCTTCATCGGTCCACCGATAGGTGATGTCAGCGGTCCGGTCTTGATTTGGTACTGTCGGTGTAAAGTTTCTGTCAAGCTGGTTTTCGGCAGCCGGCAGGCCGCGCTGCGAGTCCATCGTGACCTTGTGGCGGGTATCAATGCCATCTCCCGCATCAGGCGCTCAACCCGCTCCTTACCCGCCGGGAAGCCTCCGGCCCGAAGTTCGCACAGACTGCCGCTGGCGTCTTTGAATACGGTCTGCGTTATCGCCATGGCGTTGGTCTCTAGGGAATGGTGAGAGAATATCGTCACTGAGGGGGGGGGCAACGATCCATTTCTGCATCACATTGACAACGCCTTCACCTTTCCCTAGGTTCCCAAGTTTTGCTCACCTTGCCCACTATTGATCCCATGAATTTCCTCGACCTTCCCCAATTCCTATCTGCCGCCGGTACAGTCCGCCTTCCTGGTTCAAAGAGTATTTCCAACCGAGTTTTGTTGCTGGCGGCACTGGCAGAAGGTGAAACCGAAGTGCGCGACCTGCTCGCTTCCGACGATACGGCACGCATGCTCGAGGCGCTGC
>CAZLPR010000033.1:0-12626 GCA_964561415.1 uncultured Dechloromonas sp.
ATCGCGTGCAGGGTACCGAGGTCGGTGTTCGCGGTGGTCCGAAAGTGCCCATTATCAAGCATCCGGATGTGCGCCGCATGCTGATGTCCATGCGCGCCCGCATTGAAGCCATGCGCGCGCTGGCTTACGTCACCGCGACCGCCCAGGATAACGCCCATCACAATCCCGATGCGGTGGCGCGCAGACAAGGCCAGGCCTTCGCTGATTTGATGATTCCGGTAGTCAAGGGCTGGAGTACGGAAAGCGCTGTCGATATTGCTTCGCTGGGCGTTCAGGTTCATGGCGGCATGGGTTACATCGAGGAAACTGGGGCCGCTCAGCATCTGCGCGATGCGCGTATCACGACCATTTATGAAGGAACGACGGCCATTCAGGCCAATGACCTGATCGGGCGCAAAATTGTCCGTGAAAAAGGCGTCACCATCCTGGCGATCATTGCCGAAATGCGTGCCGCAACGGCGCAACTCGACGGTAGTCTTGCTGTGATTGGCGCGCGTCAGAATGCTGCGGTCGACGCCCTGGAAAGGGCTGTTTTCTGGATTGTCGATAATTTCTCGATTGATCCAAAGGCGGCTCATGTTGGCGCCGTTCCGTTCCTGCATCTGCTTGGCATTGTGGCTGGCGGTTGGCTGATGGGCCGGGCTGCGGTGATTGCCCGGGCCAAAATAGCGCTTGATGATAGTGACCCGTTCTGGGCCGCAAAGCTCGTAACGACCCAGTTTTATGCCGATCATTTCCTCACTCAGGCGGCTGGTTTGGCTGAGTCGGTAGTTGCAGGCGCTGCTGGTGTGTTGGAAATGGCAGACGACAGCTTCTGAAATAGCTGCCCGGTTTTATCCCGAAGCCCAGGATTGTTGTTATAATCTTGGGCTTTTCAACCTTGCCCTACCTCATTCGCATGGTGGAGGGTTTATCCCAAAAGGAGTTTGCATGCGTCATTACGAAATCGTTTTTATCGTCCATCCGGACCAAAGCGAGCAAGTGCCCGGCATGATCGAGCGCTATCGCGCTATCGTTACTGCCAAGGGCGGTGCTTTTCACCGTCTGGAAGACTGGGGTCGTCGCCAGCTGGCTTACCCGATCCAGAAAATTCACAAGGCCCATTACGTTCTGATGAACATCGAGTGCGACGGCGAAACGCTGAACGAACTCGAGCATTCATTCAAGTTCAACGATGCCGTGCTGCGTCACCTGACCGTCAAAATGAAAGCTGCTGTGACGACCCCGTCCCCAATGATGAAGGATGAGAAATCCAAGTCCTTGATGGGTGGCGATGTGGCTGCAGTGGAACAAGCTGCTCCGGCTGAACCGGCGGCTGCTTAAGTTTGTTTGTACGGGCATTAAGGAATTAACGGCTGAACTGCATCTCTCTTTCCGGCACCTTGGTCGAGCGCAAAGCTTTGCGCTATACCCCTGCCGGAGTTCAGGTTAGCGAAGGTAAGCTACAACACAGCTCCAAGCAAACTGAAAGTGGTGCAGAGCGCCTGGTGGAAATTGAAATTGCTGTACTGGCCTTGGGTGAATCAGCCCGCTGGCTACAGGCAGCACCCCTTGGCGGGACGGTTAAAGTAACCGGATTTCTTGCTGCCAGAAGTCGGAATAGTAAAGCGCCCGTATTGCATGTGAATACACTTGAATTTTTAGAAGGAAACGAAAATGGCTCGATTCTTCAAGAAGAAGGATGACGATAAGAAAAAGAAACGCGGTGGTGGTCTCTTTAAACGCCGTAAATTCTGCCGCTTCACTGCAGAAAAAGTCGAACAGATTGACTTTAAGGATGTCGATGTCCTGAAAGAGTTTATCCAGGAAAACGCCAAGATCATGCCGGCCCGTTTGACCGGTACCAAGGCTGGCTATCAGCGCCAGTTGGGCACCGCCATCAAGCGCGCCCGCTTCCTGGCCCTGCTGCCTTACACCGATAACCATCAATAACCGAGGAGACGAAACATGCAAATCATTCTGCTCGAAAAGGTTATTAACCTGGGTAACTTGGGTGACGTGGTCAAGGTCAAGGACGGCTATGCCCGTAATTTCCTGATTCCGAAGCGTATGGCCAAGCGCGCAACGCCGGCCGCGTTGGCTGAGTTTGAAGTTCGTCGCGTTGAGCTGGAAAAAATTGCCGCTGACAAACTGGCTGAAGCGCAAGGCGTGGCTGACAAGATGGCCGGCCTGAACGTTTCGGTTGCCCGTAAAGCGGGTATGGACGGTCGCCTGTTTGGTTCCGTTGGCAATGCTGACATCGCTGATGCACTGAAGGCTGCCGGTTTTGATATCGACAAGTCGGCAATCCGTTTGCCGGATGGTCCGCTCAAGGCGCTTGGCGAGTTCCCGCTCGACGTTGCGCTGCACACTGATGTGCTGGCCAACATCACCGTGGCGGTTGTTGCCGAGTAATTCGGACAACCCTTTCACGACAAAAGGCCTCGCTTTTGCGAGGCCTTTTTAATTTAAACTTGGCCCTATGAACCAGCGTCCACCGAAACCTAGAAATACCGATTCCTCCCTCGATAAGTTACGGGTTCCGCCGCATTCGATTGAGGCCGAACAATCGGTTCTTGGTGGCTTGATGCTTGACAACCAGGCGTGGGACCGGATCGCCGACCTGGTTGCTGATACCGATTTTTATCGCGATGAGCACCGGCGAATTTTCCGCCAGATTCGTAATCTGCTGGAGCGCGCCAAGCCGGCTGATGTGGTTACTGTGGCTGAGGCGCTGGATGCAGCGGGCGAGGGCGATCAGACTGGTGGCCTGGCTTATCTCGGCGAATTGGCGGCCAATACGCCATCCGCCGCCAACATCAAGCGCTATGCCGAGATTGTTCGTGAGCGCGCTGTGTTGCGCCAATTGGTTGCGACCGCAGATGAAATTGCGGCGGATGCCCTGAATCCAATGGGGCGGGATGCTGAGTCGCTTCTTGATGAGGCTGAATCGAAGATTTTCAAGATTGCCGAAGCCGGTGCCGGGCATCGCGAGGGCTTCGTACACATTAATCCGCTGCTGACTCAGGTGGTCGAGCGTATTCAGGAGTTGCACGACCGCGACAATCCTTCCGATATTACCGGCGTGCCTACCGGAATGATCGATCTCGATCAGAAGACATCGGGCTTTCAGCCTGGCGATCTGATTATTGTTGCCGGCCGTCCTTCGATGGGCAAGACGGCTTTCGCCTTGAATATTGCCGAAAATGTAGCCGTTGAATCGGGCTTGCCAGTCGGTGTCTTCTCGATGGAAATGGGCGGCGCCCAGTTGGCAATGCGGATGCTGGCCTCGGTTGGGCGTCTGGACTCGCACCGGGTGCGGAGCGGCAAACTGAATGATGATGAATGGTCACGCCTGTCATTCGCCCTTGGTAAGTTGCACGAGGCGCCGCTTTACATTGCCGAACCCGGCGGCTTGACACCGGCCAGTTTGCGCGCCCGGGCACGGCGACTGGCTCGTCAGTATGGTGGCAAGCTTGGCTTGCTGGTAATCGACTACATTCAGTTAATGAGCGGTAACCGGCAGGGTGAGAACCGGGCCACTGAGGTATCGGAAATTTCGCGCTCGATCAAGTCGCTGGCCAAGGAACTGCAGGTGCCGATTGTTGCGCTGTCGCAGCTATCGCGAAAAGTGGAGGAGCGTACCGACAAACGGCCGATGATGTCCGACTTGCGCGAATCCGGCGCTATCGAGCAGGATGCCGACGTGATCCTGATGATGTATCGCGAGGAGTATTACAAGCCGGATACGCCGGATAAAGGCATCGCCGAAATCATTATCGGCAAGCAGCGTAACGGGCCAACGGGTACGGTGCGCATGGCCTTTATTGGCGAATTTACCCGTTTCGAGAATCTGGCTAGCGGCGGCTTTGTTGATGCCCAAAATTAGATAAGAAATTCCGGTTGACCGCGCTGCTTTGATCCCCCGCCTCGGGATTAAAGTAATCTTGGGGTTTTCAACACGAACCAGTCGCCGAAACCCCAACTCGGCCGTCTGGTTTACAGTTCGATACGTTTTGCGCTCATTGAATACTCAATAGCGGCCGGTTGAGAGCCATCGAAGTGGCCGTTGGGTGTCTCAAGTTGTGGCAAGAGCAGGAAAGGTATCACTGTGTTTTGCCCGGGGAGTGATATGTCGGTGCCGACGTTGAAGGCAATCCAGTTCATTTCCCAGACGCCGAACAATATTTTTTTAAGCGAGAGCAATTTGCTGTCGAGGTCCGACAGGCCTTCAAGGGCAATGGCGCGACGCACGTCGCTCGGGTCAACCGGAATCCAGCCGTAACCGGGTACGTAGAACTCGGCGCGAACGTGCTGGTAACGGGTTGCGTCATCGTTGAGCAGGCCAAGATTGCGGAACAGCCGCGACGGTGCGACGCGCAAGCCGTAAACGCAACGTGCAGGAATGCCGATGGCGCGGCAAATACTGACAAATAGCCCGTTAATGTCGGCCGAACGTCCGCCATAGAGCCCGCTGATCAATTGACGACGCGCATCGCCACTGCCGCAAGGCGGTAACGATGGGTCGTAAATGGCATTGTCGGCGACCCAGTCGTAAATTGACTTGGCTTGCGCTACCGGATCCTTGATGCGGCCAACCAGGCGTTCACCCAGTTGAAAGGCCAGGCCGTCGTTGGGGATTAATTGTGAGGCTTGCAAATTGCGCCGCAGGATGTCATCACGCTCCGGGGCAACGGTTCGTTTGGTCACGTCGAAATGTCGATCCGCCGTGGTGACCAGGGTTTTGAGCTGCAAATGGCCGGCCGTGCCATCACGCCATTCGCAATGAAAAACCTCCAGGTCGCCATCGGGCAAGCGACGCATGCTGGCGCTGCTCGGGTTGCCTTGCCAGGAGTGACCCAGGGTTCGTTGAAACAAGGTGTCCTGATTAAGTGGCAAGGGTAGCCAGAGTCTGTTCAGGCCCGCATTTTTCAGGTTGACCGTCGTCGTGATTTCGTAAGTTCGCCATTCTGTAGGCGGTTCGGGAGCTTTGACGGGCGGCAGTCTGGACGCAGAAGTACCGACTGGTGGCGTTTCGGTAATGGGGTCGTCAGCGGTATGCGCTACCGGACGCGCCGGAGCTGCCTTGTATTTTATTTTTTGTCGCTGTCGATTAGCGGGCCGTTTATTGCCTGATTTGGCGGCGGTCGCTTTACCTTTTCCAGATTTTGCGTTGCTTGATTTAGCCGCTGAAGGTTTGGCTGAACTTTTCGTATTGGTGGCTAAGGCATCGGAGGCCACCAGCGAAAAGGCGGCAAATGAAGCTAGAAAATCACGACGTTTCAAATATTTCTTCCGGCAGAGACAGCCCGTGGCTGAAACGAAAGGGCCGTGTCACTTGACTGACACGGCCCTGTTAATTAATTATAAAAATTATAACACTTCAGCTGCGTGGTCTGCCAAGCGGGAGCGCTCGCCACGTTGTAACGTAATGTGACCGGAGTGGGCCCAGCCCTTGAAGCGGTCGACGACGTAGGTCAGGCCGGAACTCCCTTCGGTCAGGTAGGGTGTGTCGATCTGCGCGATGTTGCCGAGGCAGACGACCTTGGTGCCTGGGCCGGCGCGGGTGATCAGCGTCTTCATCTGTTTCGGCGTCAGATTTTGTGCCTCATCGATGATCAGATATTTCTTCAGGAAGGTACGGCCGCGCATAAAGTTCATCGACTTGACCTTGATCCGCGAACGGATGATGTCATGGGTCGCCGCCTTGCCCCATTCGCCGCCGTAGGGACTGCTGCCGCCTTCATCGGTGTGGGTCAATACCTCGAGATTGTCTTCGAGCGCCCCCATCCACGGTGCCATTTTTTCTTCTTCAGTGCCTGGAAGAAAGCCGATATCTTCACCGACTGGCACGGTGGCACGGGTCATGATGATTTCAGCAAACTGTTTGCCTTCCAGTACCTGGGTCAACCCGGCTGCCAATGTCAGCAAGGTTTTTCCGGTGCCGGCCTGGCCGAGCAGGGTGACGAAATCAATCTCCGGATTCATCAGCAGGTTCATGGCGAAGTTCTGTTCACGGTTGCGGGCGCTGATTCCCCAGACGGCATTTTTCGGGTTGGTATAGTCGACCAGCGTTTCCAGTACCGCAGTTTTGCCGCTGGTTTCCTTGACGATGGCGGTAAAGCCATCATTTTCCAGCCAGACGAACTCATTGACCAGCAACTGCGGGCACAGCGGTCCATTGACCTTGTAGAGCGTCTTGGCTTCCTTTTTCCAGGATTCCATGCCCTTGCTGTGCTTGTCCCAGAAATTGTTGGGCAGGGCGCGGGTGCCGGAGTAGAGGATGTCGGTATCCTCCAGCACCTTGTCGTTGAAATAGTCTTCCGCCAACAGGTTAAGCGCACGCGACTTGATGCGCATGTTGATGTCTTTCGACACCAGAATGACCGGGCGCTTCGGGAATTTTTTCTGCAGGTGGATAACGACGGAAAGAATTTGGTTATCGACCTTGGAGGTCGGCAAGCCTTGCGGTAATTCGCTGCTGATGGCCTCGGTTTGCAGGAAGAGGCGGCCGCTGGCCAGTTTGCTCGAAGGTTTGTAAAGATCAATCCCTTCGTCGATGTCGTCGCCGTTCTCGGCGAGCAGCTCATCGAGCATGCGCGATGTCTGGCGGGCATTGCGGGCAATTTCCGACATCCCTTTCTTGTTATTGTCGAGTTCTTCCAGCGTCATGATCGGCAGGAATATATCGTGTTCCTCGAAGCGGAAAAGACTGCTCGGATCGTGCATCAGCACGTTGGTGTCGAGGACGAAAAGCTTAGTCACGGCGGGCTTCTTGATGGCTGCGGGTTTGCGCGGCATGGAAAGGGCCTTGGGTTGAGGTTAGAGAGTTTTGACGAAATCCAGCACTTCCTGAGCATGACCGGGCACTTTGACGCCGCGCCATTCGCGGCGTAGAACGCCGTTACGGTCGATGACAAAGGTGCTACGTTCAATGCCCCGCACCTGTTTGCCATACATGTTTTTCATTTTCATGACAGCGAACAGATTGCATATTGCTTCATCGGTGTCCGAACCGAGCTCATAGGGCAGGCTTTGCTTGGCCTTGAAGTTCTCGTGCGATTTCAGACTGTCGCGCGAAATGCCGAGAATAATCGCGTTGACCGCAGCAAATTGCTCATGCCGGTCGCGGAATTCCTGGCTTTCCGTGGTGCAGCCGGGCGTGCTGTCCTTGGGGTAAAAGTAGATCACGACCAGCTTGCCGGCATGCCCGGCGAGGCTGAACGTGTGGCCGCTGGTCGTCGGCATCGAGAAGTCGGGGATTGGCGTATCGAGCATGGGGCTGCCTCCGTTGGAAATTTTAGTCATTGTGGGCAAATCGCAGCGCGGCGGTCAAGCCGTCATTTGCTAAACTTCGGCCATGCGAAAAATTTGCTTCTGTCTCGTCTTGTTGACTGTATTGGGCGGTTGTGACCAAACTTGGAACGATCCGTATCCTGCCGACGATGCTGGACGAAACATTCTGTACACCGCATTCACCGACCGTCCCAAACATCTCGATCCGGCTCAGTCCTATACCGAAGACGAAATTGCATTCACCGCCCAGATTTATGAGCCGCCCTTGCAATATCACTATCTGAAGCGGCCTTATGAACTGATCGCTGCCACTTTGCTAGAAGTCCCCGTACCCCGTTTTTTTGCTGCGGACGGTCGTGAATTGTCGGCCGATGCGCCGGTTGAAAGCATTGCCGAGAGTGTTTATGAGTTGAAACTGAAGCCCGGGATCCGTTTCCAGCCACACCCGGCGTTTGCGCTGGATGGCCGCGGTCAACCGCTTTATATCGGCAAAAACGTCGCCGAGGGGCGGCAATCAATGGCTGATTTTGCGCAAACTGACAGCCGCGAACTCAGCGCCGACGATTACATCTATCAGATCAAGCGCCTGGCGCATCCCCGTCTGCATTCGCCGATTTTTGGCATGATGGCGCAAAAGATTGTCGGTCTTAAAGCGCTCGGCGAGACCCTGGGCAAGGTGGCGAACAACATGCCGTCAGATGAATGGCTGGATCTCGATCAATACCCGTTAACGGGGGTCGAGAAACTTGATCGTTATACCTGGCGGGTTCGCATCAAGGGCAAGTACCCGCAATTCCTTTATTGGTTGGCCATGCCATTTTTCGCTCCGGTGCCGCGAGAAGTTGATCGTTTCTTTGCCCAGCCCGGGATGGCCGCGAAGAATTTGACCCTGGACTGGTGGCCGGTGGGCACTGGGCCGTACATGCTTTCTGAAAATGATCCGAATCGGCGCATGGTGCTCTCACGCAACCCGAATTTTCATGGCCAGACTTATCCTTGCGAAGGCGAAGCAGGTGACCGCGCGGCCGGTTTGCTCGATGATTGTGGCCAGCCGCTGCCCTTCATTGATCGCGCCGTTTTCACGCGGGAGAAAGAGGCGATTCCCTACTGGAATAAATTTTTGCAAGGCTACTACGATGCTTCCGGGATTTCATCCGACAGCTTCGATCAGGCGGTGCGCGTCAATGTCGGTGGCGATGTCGGGCTGACCGACGAGATGCGCGACAAGGGCATTCGCCTGCTGACCTCAGTCAAAAGCTCGACGTTTTACATGGGCTTCAACATGCTCGATCCGGTGGTTGGCGGGTTATCGCTGCGGTCAACCTCGCTTCGGCAGGCAATTTCCATTGCCGTCGATCAGGAGGAGTTCATTTCCATTTTTTCAAATGGCCGCGGGATTGCCGCGCAAGGGCCGTTGCCGCCGGGCATCTTCGGCTATGAAGCGGGGGAGCAGGGCATCGATCGCGTGGTTTACGACTGGGTTGATGGCAAGCCGAAGCGCAAGCCGATTGAGGTCGCCAAAAAGCTGATGGCTGAAGCCGGTTTCGCCAATGGTCGCGATGAAAAGACCGGTGAGCCGCTGGTGATCAATCTCGATACCACGGGCGGCGGCATGGGCGAAAAATCGCGCCTCGACTGGCTGACGCGGCAATTTGCCAAGATTGATATTCAGTTGGTTGTCCGTTCGACCGATTTCAACCGCTTTCAGGACAAAATCCGCAAAGGCAATATCCAGCTTTATTACCTCGGCTGGAATGCCGATTATCCCGACCCGGAAAACTTCTTTTTCCTGCTCGACGGCAACGAAGGCAAGGTTGCGAAGCAGGGTGAAAATGCCTCCAATTACGCCAATCCAGGCTTTGACCGCCTGTTTCTACAGATGAAAAATATGGAGAATACGCCCGAGCGTCTGGCCATTATCCGGCAGATGAATCGCATCCTGCATCATGATGCGCCGTGGGTTTTCGGCCTGCATCCGAAGAGCTATACCCTGGGCCATCGCTGGCTGAAGAACCGCAAGCCGAATGATGTCGGCAACAATATTCTCAAATACCAGCGGATCGAACCGGCGGCACGCGTGACAGCGATTCGTGCCTGGAATCGCCCGGTGTTATGGCCGCTTGGTCTGGCTGTACTGCTTTTTCTGCTGGCCGTTATTCCGGCATTTTTGGCCTATCGTCGACGTGAGCGCCGGGCTGCAGTGAAGTGAGGCTGGCGGAGCGTCAGCGGCAACTTGATGTTTTGTTGCCAACTTTCAGCGATCTCTGGCACCCGCAGCCTTTTTGTCAAACTCGTCCGCGCTGGTGTCAGGGCTGGCCGGCATTGGCTGACGAGTTGCTTGCCCTGGCCGATCCTGAGGTTGCCCATTTGAACAGCGATGGAGTCGCCGCGTTGGCCTTGCTGGCGCGCCATATCCCGGCGGTGGCAGAAATCGCCGGAGCAGTCGAATTGCCGCGACAGCGTGGCAGCGTGCTTGTCGAGCAGCATTCATCATGGGCCTGGGAGATTCCCGGGCGTAAAAAGCAGCAGGTTGAAGCATTTGCCAGTGCAAGCCAAAGTAGCGCTCATTCGATCATCGACTGGTGTGGTGGCAAAGGCCATCTTGGTCGATTGCTCGCCTTGCAGTGGCAGCTCCCGGTTCATACTCTGGAAATCGATCCAGTCTTGTGTGCTGACGGCGCAGCGCTGGCGAGTCGCCAGCACATTGACCATAGTTTTCTCAATATTGACGCGTTGACCGCAGCCGAGTGGCCAAAATGTGGGCAGCATGCCGTTGCCCTGCATGCCTGTGGCGACCTGCATCGACGCTTGATCGAGCACGGTGCCTCGGTCGGCGTGGCGCGCTTTGATATTGCGCCCTGTTGCTATCATCGGGGCGTTAAAGATACTTACCAGCCTTTGTCAGGTCATTTACGCACCGTATTAAACCGGGACGATGTGCGTCTTGCCGTTACCGAAACCGTCACCGCCTCGGCCCGCCTAACGCTGCAGCGCGACAAGGAAATGGCCTGGAAGCTCGGTTTTGATTGCTACCGGCGGACAATTGCGGCCGGTGACTACCAGAGTTTCAAGCCCGTTCCTGCTGCCTGGTTTCGCGGCAGCTTCATTGAGTTTCTGACTTTGATGGCGGCGCGGCAAGCTCTGCCGCAGCCCGCTTTTGCTGCCCGCGCTGAGTTTGAAGCGGCGGGTTGGCGACGGCAGCGTGAGGTCATGCGCCTCTCCGTTGTTCGCCACGCCTTTCGGCGGGCGCTGGAAGTCTGGCTGGCGCTTGATCTGGCGGTCTATTTGGAAAATCGCGGCTATCGTGTCGAAGTGGGCAGTTTTTGCGAGCGCCAGTTGACGCCCCGCAACCTGCTTATTTCAGCCCGACTCGGCTAGCCAGAAACGTCGCCAGTTCGGCCGGATGGTCGATGATGAGATCGGCGCCCCAGGTTTCGAGCGGACCGCTATGGCCGAGGTAGCCATACGAAACTGCGACGGTCTGACAGCCGGCAGCGCGTCCGGCTTGAATGTCACGCAAGTCGTCGCCGACATAAAGCGTTCGCCCCGGCAAACACCCCAGTAGTTTGCAGGCATGCAGAATTGGTCGGGGCGAAGGCTTCGCTTCTGCTGTCGTATCGCCACTCACGACACAGCGGGTACGTGGCGAGAGGGCCAGCAACTCGACCAGCGGATCAGTAAAGCGCATCCGCTTGTTGGTTACGATACCCCATGGCAAGCCCATGTTTTCCAGTTCGTCCAGCAGTTCCGGAATGCCTGCAAAGAGCTGACTGGCAGCGCAAAGTCGGGCCGCATAAACCTCAAGAAAGCGTCGCGAAAGATGTTCGTAATCCGCCGTTGTGCTGTCAATGCCGAAACTGGCCTTGAGCAAGCCTGGAACACCCTGGGAAACATAAGGACGAAGCGCTTCCAGCGATTGCTCCGGTCGACCTTCTTCGAGCAGCAAAATATTGGTCGCACCGGCCAGATCGGGTGCGGTGTCGGCCAGCGTCCCGTCAAGATCGAAAAGAACTGCCTCAAACATGCCGCATGGCGCGCATCAGGTAATTGACCTTGGTATCTGGCCCCAGTGTGTATTGCTGGTTGAGCGGGTTGTAGCTCATGCCAATGAGTTCTTCCGGCTCCAGCCCAGCCAGTTTTGCCCAGCGGGCCAGTTCGGAAGGTTTGATGAATCTGGCGTAATCGTGCGTCCCTTTGGGCAGCATTTTCAGTACGTATTCGGCGCCAATAACGGCGAATAGATATGATTTTGGATTGCGGTTGAGTGTCGAGAAAAAGACTTGTCCACCCGGCTTGACCAGTCGCGCGCAAGCAGCGATGACGCTTGATGGATTGGGGACGTGCTCAAGCATTTCCAGGCAAGTAACGGCATCGAAAGCGCCCGGCGTTTCATCGGCTAACTGTTCGACGGCAATTTTCCGGTAATCGACTTTCTGGCCGCTTTCCAGTAGATGAAGTTTGGCAACAGCCAACGGCTTTTCCGAAAGATCAATGCCGGTAACGTTGGCGCCAAAAGTCGCCATCCCTTCCGACAACAGGCCGCCGCCGCAGCCCACATCGAGAATACGTTTCCCCGCCAGGCCAACATGACGGTTAATCCAGCCAAGGCGCAGCGGGTTGATATCGTGAAGCGGTTTGAATTCACTGTTTGAATCCCACCAGCGGTGGGCGAGATCACCAAATTTATCCAGTTCGGCTGGGTCGGCGTTGAGCATGGTTTTGATCAGTTCAATTTAAATCAGGAAAAGAAAAAGCCCCGCAAGGCGGGGCTTTTCGTGAAGCAGCGGCAATTACTTGGTGCCGATAACTTCGATATCAACGCGACGATCCGGCTGCAGGCAGTCGATCAGCGCCTTGGTTTTGACGTTGCCCTTGCACTTGTTGCCGGTGACGGGCTGCTTTTCGCCCTTGCCTTCGGTGTACACGCGGTTGGCTTCGATACCCTTGGCGACCAGATATTCCTTCACAGCGGCAGCGCGCTTTTCGGAAAGTTTCTGGTTGTAGGCATCGCCACCCAGACGGTCGGTGTGGCCGACGGCGAGGATGACTTCAAGCTTGATTGCCTTGGCCTTGGAAACCAGCTCGTCGAGCTTGGCTTGGCCGGCCGGGCGCAGTACCGCCTTGTTGAAGTCGAACAGCGCGTCAGCCGCGACGGTGATCTTTTCGCCGGAAGGCTTCGGACCGGCTACAGCTGTCTTGGCGACCGGTGCCGGAGCAGCGGCCTTCGGCGCGCAAACGTCTTTCGGCAGCAGATCCTTGTCGCATTCGCAGCCGGCCTTGTCGGCGGCGGCAGCGGCCGGGGTCCAGTAGCCATCACGCCAGCACAGGCCGGTGCCGCTCTTGGCGACGAC
>CAZLPR010000034.1:0-12622 GCA_964561415.1 uncultured Dechloromonas sp.
AAGCCACCGCTGGCGCGTCGCCAGTTAATAAGACAACTTTTTTCCCTGCTGAGCTCAACTCTGCGATCAAAGCCGAAGACTCAGGACGAATTTCATCACCAATACGGAAAAACGCCTGACAACCATCGGCATCAGCCAATACGACCACCGTATCACCGCTTTCCAGCCAAACAGCAGCCGTATCAGGCAACTCTGCACGACTTAATTCGAGGGCGTAGGCGAGACGACCTATACGATAGGACCGCCCATTGACCTCAGCCTCGATGCCCTGCCCAGGCTCATTGACTGGATTCAAGGCCACCGGAAAACGACCACCGGCAGCTCGACGAAGTGCGGTTGCTACCGGATGCTCCGAGTTTTGTTCAAGTGCTGCAGCGATTTCCAAGCACTCCTCTCGGTCCAGTTTACCCACAACACCAACATCAATTAGATGCATCTGCCCAGTAGTGAGGGTTCCCGTCTTGTCGAAAACAAAGTGGGTTGCCCGAGCCAGCGTTTCAATGGCATGGCCGCGCGTCACCAACAAACCATTTTTGGCGAAAGCGCCAGCGGCTACTGTCAGGGCAATCGGCGTCGCCAACGAAAGAGCGCAAGGACAGGTTACAACCAACACCGACACCGTAATCCAAAGCACCTTCGATGGATCAACCAGATACCAGCCAAGCGCTACCAAGACGGCAACGGCCAGCAAGGCCATCACAAAGTAGCTAGCAATACGGTCAGCCATTTCAACAATCCGCGGCTTCTCGACGGCCGCCCTTTCCATCAGGCTGATAATCGCGGACAGTCTTGTGCTATCACCAACCTGTTCAACCCGGACCACCAGCGGACTTTCGGCATTAACCGATCCCCCGGTCACCGATTCACCCGGTGACTTTCGCACCGGCCTGCTCTCCCCCGTCAGCAATGCTTCGTTGGCACAACTAACGCCCTCAACAACGTGACCGTCAGCCGGCACGAGATCGCCGGCCCGCACCAGCACATAATCCCCCGGACGCAAATCGGCAACGACACGCTGCTCAGTGCTGCGGTCAACCGGAAAATTTGGCATTTTTTGTGCGAAGGCAGGCATCAACTTGGTTAGCGCCTCAGTCACACCAAGCGCCTTCTGACGCGCCGTCATTTCGAGATAACGACCACCGAGCAAGAAGAAAACAAACATCGCCACCGAGTCGAAATAGACCTCCCCGTGCTGCATCAAAGTCGCCCAGCAACTCGCTGCAAAGGCTGCCCCAACACCAAGCGCCACAGGCACATCCATGCCAACGCGATGCAGCCGGAGGTCACGCCAGGCATTACGAAAGAAAGGCGCAGCAGAATATAAAATAACCGGCAGCGTCAGCAACAAACTAGCCCAGCGCATCATGCTTTCAATATCGGACGTCATATCACCATTGGCGATATACATCGGATAGGCATACATCATTACTTGCATCATACCAAACCCGGCAACCCATACCCGCCACAGCGCATCACGACGCTCCTTGCGGGAAATTTCTTCATTCTTGGCCGAGTCGTAGGGATACGCCCGATAACCAATAGCGGCAATGGCGCCCAGAATATCGGAAAGCTTGACCTTGGCTTCATTCCAGCGAACGCGCGCCCGCCGAGTGGTGTAATTAATATTGACTGCCGTCACCCCTGGTAGCCTGCCGATGTGCTGTTCATTCAGCCAAATACAGGCGGAGCAGGTAATCCCCTCGAGTAACAACGAGGCTTCGCGCTCGTTATCACCCAGTTCCTTGACAAAGCTCTTCTGGAACTCAACATGATCGAACAATTCCATTTGCTCAAGAATCGCCGGCATTGCCTCGCGCGGCGACTCAGGCAAAGAATCCCGACTCCGGTAATACTCTTCAAGGCCATTATCAACGATCGACTGCGCCACTGCCTGACAGCCAAAACAGCACATTGGCCGCGGCTCCGCTGCAACTTTTACCGACAGATCAACATCGCCTGGAATCGGCAAGCCACAGTGATAACAGGAACGTTCAGACATACAAATAAAAAAGGCACCGAAGTGCCTTTGAGTCAATGGCGGAGCCAAAGTATAGTTTATTTGGTGCCCATACGGATGGCGCCATCCAGGCGGATAACCTCGCCATTCAAATAAGCATTCTCGACAATATGCTTGACCAGGGCGGCGTACTCAAGCGGCTTACCCATCCGGGTCGGAAAAGGGACCATTTTATTAAGTGAATCCTGAACCTCGGGAGCCATACCCAAAAGCATCGGCGTCTCCATAATTCCAGGGGCGATGGTCATACAACGGATACCACTACGCGCTAACTCACGAGCAACCGGCAGAGTCAGCGCGACGATGCCGCCCTTTGAAGCAGCATAAGCCGCCTGCCCGAGTTGACCGTCGTAAGCGGCAACAGAAGCCGTATTGATGATCACACCACGTTCGCCGCCCTCATCCGGATCACCTTTTTGCATCGCCTCTGCCGCCAAGCGAAGCATATTAAAAGTCCCCACCAAGTTGATATTGATCACCTTGGCAAAACTTTCCAGACGATGCGGCCCCTCTCTACCAACCACCTTTTCTGCCGGCGCCACACCCGCGCAATTGACCAACCCATGCAGCCCACCAAATTTGGCAATAGCCACTTGAACTGCGTTGACTGCAGAAGCCTCATTCGCCACATCGGTCTCAACGAAACAAGTCACCAAACCGAGTTCCGACGATAGCTTTTCACCCGCCTCACGATTCAAGTCGGCAAGTACAACCTTGGCACCAGCCTCCACCAAGACTCGAGCAGTTGCTGCACCCAAACCCGAGCCGGCACCTGTCACGATAAAAACCTTGTTTTCAATTTGCATGTTTGAACTCTCCAAATTAATTTGAGCTATCGCATTCGCGTAACGCCTTGCATACGCTACCGTATGGAACTAAACATGATATTACTTCAATCGCCGCCAAATCAAGCAGCACTGCAATCAACAAGCGCCCCAAGCGCACAGCCAATCAATTCGCTGCCATCACATCCGAAGTCAAAACCGGCAGCGCCCCAAAACACACTGGGTGGCCAAAATACAATTCGGGCCGGCAGCCAAAGAACAGGGGGCAAGCCGGGGAACGCGCTGGATAAAAATGAAAAACCCCAGCAACTCAATGAGTTACTGGGGTTTTAATTGGTCGGAGTGACAGGATTCGAACTTGCGACCCCTGCGTCCCGAACGCAGTGCTCTACCAGGCTGAGCTACACTCCGATTTGCGTTTAGCGGCCTAATGGTTTCGCTCAACTGCAAAGAGCGTCAATTGTAGCAGAGCTTTTTTATAATTTGAAGCCCCTAGACACTCAATTGCATCTCTCGCAAGGGCCGCCTCGCGGGCCGCCCGGGCGCTTGCATGCGCCAGAGCGCCGCTACTGCGAATTGCCTCGAGTACCGCCGGAAAGTCTTCCCGGCCACCTTCTTCGATAGCTTTGCGCACACAAGCCGCTTGCTGCGGCGTACCGTGTTGCATGACGTAAATCAGCGGCAGGGTCGGTTTGCCTTCGGCAAGGTCATCGCCAATGTGCTTTCCAGTGTCGGCTTCCCGCCCAGAATAGTCGAGAATGTCATCAACAAGCTGGAAAGCCGTTCCGAGGTGCTTACCATAAATGCTTAGCGCAAGTTCAAGCGCTGGCGAAGCACCGCCTAAAATAGCCCCGAGTTGCGCTGCCGCCTCGAAAAGTTTGGCCGTTTTATAGTGAATCACCTGCATATAACGCGACTCATCGACATCAGCGTCATGACAATTCATCAATTGCAGCACTTCGCCCTCGGCGATGATATTGGTGGCATCTGAAAGCACACGCATGACGCGCATATCGTCAACCTCGACCATCATCTGAAAGGCACGGGAGTAGAGGAAATCACCGACCAGCACACTGGCCGCGTTGCCAAACATGGCGTTTGCAGTATCGCGGCCACGCCGCAATGCCGACTCGTCCACCACATCGTCATGCAGCAGAGTCGCCGTGTGGATGAACTCAACGACCGCCGCCATCTCATGATGCCGGCTACCGTGATAACCGAGCGCCCCGGCAGCAAGCAGAACGAGGGCCGGACGCATGCGCTTGCCGCCGCTGTGAATGATGTACTCGGCGACCTGCCGAACAAGCGCTACATCAGAGTGCAGGCGGTTTCGAATGACCGCATCGACGGCCTTCATGTCAGGCCCGATCAAGGCGGAAAGGTGTTCCAGTGTCACGTTAGCCAATTCTTTTTCGAAGCGCGGAATCTTAGGTGGCGAAGGTTGGGCCGTCAAGGCTGGCAAATCAAGGACGAGCGCTGATTCGGCGGCACTTTCGGCTAAACTCATTGGATTCGCAATTGTCAGAGGGAAATTGGCATGGACATTCGTTCGATCATAGCGCCCGTCATTCAGGATCGTGAGTCGCTGGAAGAGTTTGCCGACGCATTAATCGACCGAGCCCCCGAGGTTGAACGCGATATCGCCCGACTGAAAAAAACACCGGCCGATCGTGAAGTTATCGCAGACCTCTTCCGTGCCATTCACAACATAAAGGGGGACTCCGCCCTTTGCAAATTTGAATTAGGCGTAGTAATTACCCACCCCATCGAAACCATGATGGCACGCTTCCGGGACGGCGAAATTCCCTTTTCGGACTTGCTCGCCGAAACAATACTGGTCGCCATTGACCGCCTGGAACTGGCAACAGAGGCTCTACTCGCTGGCAAATCGCTGGAAAATCTACGCCTGCTGAATCTTGTACAGGGACTGGATGTCCTTGCTTTGGCCAGCAACGAGAACGTTGATCAGCAATGCGCTGAAGTGATTCAAAGCGTCACTGGCTTTTCGCCTGTTATTGGTGAAATTTCCAGTCGCGCACCACGCGTCGCGACGCCGAAGCGAGAGCAGGTCAATGCCAGCACAGATCTGCAGTTTTTCCGCTCACTGGCACTGCAACTCGAAAGCCGCTCACCACTTTTCAAGGGGCGCACCATGCGCATTCTTCGCCTTGCACTGGAAACCAATAAAGCCGGCAGCAATGCCGTTGACCCCGTTCAACTCGAAGCGGCGGTCTATCTGCACGATATTGGAATGATGCTGCTACCGGAATCAATCTGGCTAAAAGTCGGAAAGATGACGACCGAAGACAAACTGGCCCTGCGCAACCACCCCGGTTTTGCCTGCGGTCTCCTGCAACGAATACCGGGCTGGGAAAGCGCTGCGGAAATCATCTCACAGCACCATGAAATGGCCGACGGTGGTGGCTACCCCAACGCGCTTCAGGACCAGGAAATCTGTGCTGGCGCCAAAATCATGGCGATCGTTGACGCCTTTGAAGCCGTGATGCTCAAGCATATTCATCGTGGCAAAAATCGCTCCGTCCTTCGCGCCATCGCCGAAATCAATGCCTGCGATAAACAGTTTGCCCCGGAATGGATTGCGCCATTTAACGCAGTCATCCGTAAAACTGTAGAAAATTGATGTCGGCTGACTATCAACGTCGCTTTGGCGGCGTCGCCCGCCTTTATGGCGAGGAAGGTGCACAGCGTTTGCGTCAGGCCCATGTTTGTATCGTTGGCATTGGCGGCGTTGGTTCGTGGAGCGCCGAGGCATTGGCCCGAACCGGAGTGGGCAGGATTACTGCGGTCGACCTCGACATGGTGGCTGAATCCAATACAAACCGACAGATTCACGCACTCGGTGACATTTACGGCAAAGCCAAGGTCACCGCCATGGCCGAGCGAATTCTCGAAATTAATCCGGCTTGCCAGGTCAATTGCATCGAAGACTTCGTTACCGCGGAGAACGTGGCCGAGATACTGAATCAGGAGTTTTCAGTCGTCATCGACGCCATTGATCAAATGCGCGCCAAAGCAGCCATGGTTGCCTTTTGTTGCCGGAAAAAATTGCCTGTAATCGTCGCAGGCGCAGCCGGCGGACAACTCGACCCGACACAAATACGTGTCGCCGATCTCAGCCAGACCATACAAGACCCGCTCCTTGCCCGCCTTCGTTCCATCTTGCGCCGCGACTACGGCTTCCCACGCGATGGAAAAAAGAAATTCGGCGTATCCGCAGTGTTTTCGACCGAGCCACTACGCTATCCGAGCAAAGAGATGAGTTGCGATAGCGAGCGCGGCCCTGAAGGTCTTAATTGCGCAGGGTTTGGCTCATCCGTCTGCGTTACCGCAGTGTTCGGGATGGCGGCCGCAGCACAGGCAATAAAACTGATTACAGGCCCATGAGCAAACCCAAAAAGCTGCGCTCTCGCAAGGCTGGATTACCCCCTGGCTCCTTGGTTCATATCGGTGAAATCAAGACTCGCGCGGCAAGTTTTTCAGTGATCGACTTCGATGAGCATGGCTTTTCCGAGACGCAACTCCCTGATCCAGCGGCGCTTATATCTCAGCCAAGAGATTTTGCAACACGCTGGGCCAATGTCTACGGCGCGAGCAAAGCGACTGACCTGACAACGATCGGCAATCTATTTTCGCTCCACCCGCTGGTTCAGGAAGACATCCTGAATAACGTCCAACGCCAAAAAATCGATGCTTATGACAGCTACCTTTATCTTGTGCTGCATCGCTATGAGCTAAAAGCGGGAGACTTGGAAGTCAGTCAGGATCAAATCAGCCTGGTCATTGGCCGCGACTACGTACTCAGCTTTCAGGAGAGACAGTCCAAAACCTTCGAGCCCGTCCGTCAGCGCCTGCGCGCCGAACACACCAGCCTACGCAAAGGTGGCGTCGACATGTTGGCGTATTCCTTAATCGACTCGGTGGTCGATAGCTATTTCGGCGTCATTGAGCAACTTTACGAACACGCCGAAGTACTTGAAAGCGACATTCTCGGGCACGCCTCCCCGACCACACAGGAAAGCATCCATCAGTTCAAGCGCAGCGTCTCCTACCTGCGCCGCAATCTGCACCCACTACGCGAACTGCTCGGTACCCTGCATCGGGATGCCGGCGATTTTTTCCGCCCTGAAATGCAACTCTATCTGCGCGATGTTTATGACCACACGGTGCATATTCTCGAATCGCTGGAAGACCTGCGAGACCTGGCGACCGGGTTGCTTGATGTTTATCTGACCACGGTCAGCCACCGGGTTAATCTAGAAGTTCGTGCACTAACCGTAGTCGCAACGATTTTCATGCCAGCCACATTAATCGCAGGGATTTTCGGCATGAATTTCCATGAAATGCCCTGGCTTGCATCGCCCAGCGGCTTCGCTTGGGCTCTCGGCTTAATGGGGCTGATCGCCAGCTTCATGCTGATTCTTTTCTGGCGACGAAAATTCGTCTAGATTTTTAGCGTATCAAGCCAGACACCCAACCCCTGAGCGTTCAATTCGAGATCGGTTTCCAGTAACTCACGCACAGCAAGCTCCGGCAAAGCACAGCCGTGGGCGCGAATTTCCGACAACAAATAGGCGCTCTGTTCTTGCTTGATGCGCTGATGACGCATTGCGCCACAATCTTTCTCAGCCAAGGCCAGATCAACCATGACATCGAGTCGGCGTAACAAATCTTCACCCAACTGCGGAATGTTTTGCACCCGACTGTAATGCGTCAGATACATAGCATCCGGGAGAAATGACAGCAAACGACGAATCGACTGGCGCATTTCCAGGGGATTAAACTGCGTCGGTGTCGTCGTTGGGAAAATAAAGGGACGACCGTTGACATCAAATTCACGATAGGAAAGTCCGAACATATCACCGGTAAAAATTCCGCCTGTTTTTTGATCAACAATACAAATATGATGTCGGGCATGGCCCGGCGTATCAAGGCAAAGCAATTCCCGCCCAGCTAAAGAAATGATGCAGCCATCCGGCGCCTCGAGAATACGCTCAGCTGGAATCGACAAAATCTCACCATAGACCCGCGCCACATATTCAGCCCCATAAACCGCACCGACGCCCGCCACCAGCTTCGACGGCTCGGCCATGTGACGTGCGCCTCGTGGATGAACAACCAGCCGCGCATTGGGAAAAGCCGCCATCATGCTGCCCGCGCCACCGGCATGATCGAGGTGAATATGGGTAAGAAAAACATAGTCGACCGCAGCAACGTCGAGCCCCAGCCTTTTTAATGCCGCCAGGGCATTGGGCAGCGCATCATTGCTCCCTGTGTCGATGAAGGCGACGCGGCCATCTTCAACCACCAAGTGAATTGCCGCCAACATCGGGCGGACATAACCTGCATCAAAAGCAACAATCCCATTGCCATAGTCTTGCCAGTCAAACATTTCCATACCCCACCGTATTGATTATCGAATTATACTTGCCCGATTACCATCCGATTGATCACCACGTCCCACTTTTTTGCCAATGGCGGCGCCAGAATTCACGTCGAAATATCAGTCCAGGGTTCGCCGATTGTCATGTTGCACGGCTGGACCTCCAGCCATCAGGAATGGCGCCCCTTCCTCGGCGCGCTCACGCCGAAGCATCGGGTTTATCACTGGGACGCCCGCGGCCACGGCTGCCCAACACACAACAATCATTCAAAACCGACCGTTGAACGAATCGCCCGTGACTTGGCCAATCTGCTGGAACACTACCAACTTGAGAAAGTCACCGCTGTCGGACATTCAATGGGCGTTCTGACCCTATGGCAATACATTCGTGACTCGGCACTGGACGATTGGAAAAGCTCTGCTTCATTGATCAATTGCCAAAACTCCTCACTGACAAAACCTGGGATCACGGTATTTACGGTCAGTTCGACCAAGCCAAGGCCCATGAAATAATGGGCTGGCTGCGCGAAGATTTTGCCGAAGGCGTTCTGAAATTGACTGCTTTTGGCCTCAACCAACAGGCTCGAGAAAAATGCCAGAAAGACACAAGCGGTTGGGCACGGTCACGAGCCGCCCTGCGCACACAAGACCCAGAACCACTAATCGACTGCTGGTCCAGCCTGACGGCGGCTGACTATCATGATGCTCTCAGCCGCATCGATGTCCCTGCCATGCTAATTTACGGCGACGAAAGCAATTTTTATCGTGCAGAAACAGCACTTTACGTCGCCGCACAAATATCCAATGCCATCTTGCACATCTACGAAGGTGCAGATCATTCACCCCATCAATGGCAGCGCGAACGTTTCACACGAGAACTCATAAGGTTTATTGCGTGGCCGGTTTGATCAGGCTGGAAAACTTGCGACGAGCAGCCAGTGCTTTGGGCGCAACAACAAAAGCACAGTAACCCTGCGCCGGATTATTTTTGAAGTAGCCCTGGTGGTAACTTTCTGCCGGATAAAACTGCGGCGCCGGCTGTAACGCTGTCACAACAGGCGAGCCATAGACATTACTACGCGTTAACTCATCAATCAAAGCCTGGGCAACGGCATGTTGAGCCTGACCATGCGCAAAAATAACCGAGCGGTATTGAGTACCGACATCAGCCCCCTGGCGATTCAGGGTGGTTGGGTCATGAATGGCGAAAAACACATCAAGCAACTGGCCGTAAGAAATCCTCGTCGGGTCAAACGTTATTTCAACAACTTCGGTATACCCAGTCTCACCCGAGCACACTGCCTCATAGGTCGGTTTTTCGGTGGCGCCACCGGCATAGCCGGAGACAACGCGGTCGACACCAATTATTTGCTCAAAAACAGCTTCCAAACACCAGAAACAACCGCCACCGAACATTGCCCGATCCATGTCAGCTTCCCTCTCTTCGCAAAAAAGGCAGCCGAAGCTGCCTTTTAACAAGAGAATTCAATCAAGCAGAGAACGAAGAACCGCAACCACAGGTTGACGCAGCATTCGGATTCCGAATGACAAACTGCGATCCCTCCAAACCTTCCGAGTAATCGATCTCGGCGCCCACCAAATACTGGTAGCTCATCGGATCAATCAGTAACATCACGCCATTTTTTTCCATCGTGGTGTCGTCTTCACTCACTTCTTCATCGAAAGTAAATCCATACTGAAAGCCAGAACAACCTCCGCCCGTCACAAAAACACGCAATTTGAGACTGGGATTACCCTCTTCCTCAATAAGCTCCTTAACTTTATTGGCGGCGTTATCGGTAAAAACAAGAATGGAAGGCATTTCGGCTACTGCGTTCATGGTGAGAACTCCTGAGAAATTTGTGCAAAATTATGCTGACCCGTGCGAGGTCGGTCAATTATATTAGTTTGACGCTGCCAATTTAAGTTCAACCGATTTACCGCCTCGATGCACAAGGCGCCCTTCAATCACGGCACCTTGATGCATCTCGATCATAGCGTAATCCACTTCGCCCACAATTCGAGCTTTTGACTGCATTTCGAGTGATTCACTCACCGTAACCGGCCCGACAACCGTGCCATTGATTACCAAGTGAGCAACGCAAACGGCACCTTCAACACGCGCGTGTTCACTCAACACCAGCGTCGAAGACGAAGCCCCATCAGTTGCCTCAACACTACCCACCACCTCACCATCAATCCGCAACCCACCCGTAAATCGAATACTGCCCTCAACACGGGTTCCTGCGCCAATCAAACTATCGATCCGCCCCTGGGGCTTGGTTTCGCTCTTTTTACCGAACATAGGCCACTCCTAAAATTGTGCCAATCGCTTGGACTTCAGCGTACCACCCTGAAGAACTCGCGCCTCAACCACCTTCAGCTCAGCCCCCAGCGGCAGATCGAAATCACCCTCACGGCGAAGAAAGTGTTTTAGTTCAAGCCGGTACTCATCAGCCTGACTCCGTTTATTTGGCAACAACAACTGCTGTTGCTTGCCAGACTGCATATAAGTAATGGCAAGTTGCAATTGCCCGCGAAACTCCGGCATTTGCCTTGCCGGCTGAAAAGCCAGCAACATACGATAACGATACCTACCCGCCACGTCCCGAATAACACGGAAACTCTCAAGACGAACAACGGCCTCCTCGCCAACGACCGGAACCAGTCGCTCGAATGATAGGACATCTTCCTTAAGCGCCGCATTTTCACGCTCAAGCCCTTCAAGCTTGGCAAGCAACTGTTGCTGTGCGGCCCGCTCAATACTCACCGCATTTTGGCCAGTTCCTGCCGTTGACCGCAACAATTCCAACTCACCTCTCTGCTCAGCAAGTTGCAGACGCAGATCAGAGAGTTCCTGCCCAATAACTCCCACCTCGTTATCGCTTAACATTAACCAAATCACCGAAGTGAGCAGAACGCAAAGCGAGAAAATGGCGATGCCGACCCATTGCCATGGAAAATGACTACGCACCACAACACGCGGCGAGGCAATCCCAAAATGACGACGAAATTTTTTCAGCTTTAAAGCTATCGCAGGAGTTGTCATTGGCCCGTCGTTTTATCCATCCCAAACAGCAACACCATGTTCTACACCTTGTTAAACGGTCAGTGCCACATGATACCGCCTACGCCAAAAACAAAAAAGCCGCCAAACGGCGGCTTTTTCTGCAGACAAAGCGAATTAACGCTTCGAGAACTGCTTCCGGCGGCGAGCTTTGTGAAAGCCAACCTTCTTACGTTCAACTTCACGAGCATCACGAGTCACAAAGCCAGCCTTAGACAGCGAAGGCTTCAATGTCGCATCATATTCGATCAGAGCGCGGGTGATACCGTGACGAACAGCACCAGCCTGACCAGACTCACCACCACCAATGACATTAACCTTGATATCAAAACCACTCAGTTGCTCAACCAACTCCAGCGGCTGACGAACAATCATTCGACCGGTTTCGCGGGAGAAAAATTGATCGACCGGCTTGCCATTAACAACGATGATGCCAGAACCACGCTTCATGAAGACACGGGCAACGGCGCTTTTGCGACGACCGGTACCGTAGAAATAACTTTCAGCCATAATGACCCCTTAAATTTCCAGAGCCTTCGGCTGCTGGGCAGTGTGCGGATGCTGGTCGCCAGCGTAGAGCTTCAGCTTCTTGAGCATGGCGTAGCCCAGCGGACCCTTCGGCAGCATACCCTTGACGGCAGTTTCAAGGGCTCGGCCCGGGAAACGCTGCTGCATCTTCTTGAAGTTTGTTTCATAAATACCACCGGGATAACCAGAATGGCGGAAGTACTTCTTATCCTCAGCCTTATTACCGGTAACGGTGAGTTTTTCAACATTGGTGACGACAATAAAGTCGCCGGTATCGACGTGAGGCGTGAAGATAGCCTTATGCTTGCCACGTAGGCGGCGAGCAATTTCGGTAGCGAGGCGGCCGAGCACCTTGTCCGTGGCGTCAACCACAAACCACTCGCGCTTCACCTCATGTGGCTTGGCGGAAAACGTTTTCATGTAAGTGCCGTCCTGAAAAATGGGGCGCAGAATTGGAGAAAGGCGCGGATTCTAGACGAATCACGCGTCGAGTGTCAATGACTTTCACCACCGCACTCTACTCAAGACAAAAAAAACGCGGCTCACCTAAGTGACCGCGCTTAAAATCCACCAAAAAAGGAGGATGGAGGAGACAACACAAAAAATCTCAAAGGGGATATGAGCATTTCCATGTTGATAAGAATTATCTAATATAATGAATTGCTGTGCAAGTGCTTTATATAATTATTTCCTAATATACGATTTGCACATTCTCCTCGCGTAATCGTTCTTTCAGATTCTTCAACAGGTTGTCGTGCAGTTGTACGCGCCAGCCCTCGCCCAGTTCCAGTTCACAGGTCGCCCCCGCATTGCGATAGGCAATG